>CAURTM010000017.1:0-24605 GCA_963527735.1 uncultured Streptococcus sp. | reverse complement strand
TGAAGACTAATCAGTCCTCACTCTAAAAGGAAGTCACTTAGTGGCTTCCTTTTGTCTTTAGAAAACACCTCTAAGTATGGTAAAATAGTAGGAGAATAATGTGAGGAAAATGAATGTCAAATAGTTTTGAAATTTTGATGAATCAACTGGGGATGCCTGCTGAAATGAGACAGGCTCCTGCTTTAGCACAGGCCGATATTGAGCGAGTTGTGGTTCATAAAATTAGTAAGGTATGGGAGTTTCATTTCGTATTTTCTAATATTTTACCGATTGAAATCTTTTTAGAATTAAAGAAAGGGCTGAGTGAGGAATTTTCTAAGACAGGCAATAAAGCTGTTTTCGAAATCAAGGTTCTGTCTCAAGATTTTTCAAACCAACTCTTGCAGGCTTATTATAGAGAAGCTTTTTCTGACGGGCCATGTGCTAGTCAAGGTTTTAAGTCTCTTTATCAGAATTTGCAAGTTCGTGCTGAGGGTAATCAACTCTTTATTGAAGGATCTGAGGCGATTGATAAGGAACACTTTAAGAAAAATCACCTTCCTAATTTAGCCAAACAACTTGAAAAGTTTGGTTTTCCAACTTTTAACTGTCAGGTCGAGAAGAATGATATGCTGACCCAAGAGCAGGAAGAGGCCTTTCACGCTGAAAATGAGCAGATTGTTCAAGCTGCCAATGAGGAAGCGCTCCGTGCTATGGAGCAACTGGAACAGATGGTACCTCCTCCAGCAGAAGAGAAACCAGCCTTTGATTTTCAAGCCAAAAAAGCTGCAGCTAAACCCAAGCTGGATAAGGCAGAGATTACTCCTATGATCGAAGTGACGACGGAGGAAAATCGTCTGGTCTTTGAAGGGGTTGTTTTTGATGTGGAGCAAAAAGTGACCAGAACAGGGCGTGTTTTGATCAACTTTAAAATGACAGACTACACTTCAAGTTTTTCGATGCAAAAGTGGGTTAAGAACGAGGAAGAGGCTCAGAAATTTGATCTAATTAAGAAAAATTCTTGGCTCCGAGTTCGTGGAAATGTGGAGATGAATAACTTCACACGCGATTTGACTATGAACGTACAGGATGTGCAGGAAGTTGTTCACTATGAGCGGAAGGATTTGATGCCAGAAGGTGAGCGTCGGGTTGAGTTTCATGCTCATACTAATATGTCGACCATGGATGCTTTGCCAGAGGTAGAAGAAATCGTTGCGACAGCTGCTAAGTGGGGACACAAGGCGGTTGCCATCACGGACCATGGGAATGTTCAGTCCTTCCCACATGGCTATAAGGCGGCTAAGAAAGCGGGAATCCAGCTGATCTATGGAATGGAAGCCAATATCGTGGAGGACCGTGTCCCTATCGTCTATAACGAAGTGGAGATGGACTTGTCAGAAGCAACCTATGTGGTCTTTGACGTGGAAACGACGGGGCTTTCAGCCATCTATAATGACTTGATTCAGGTTGCAGCCTCTAAGATGTACAAGGGGAATGTCATTGCTGAATTTGATGAATTTATTAATCCTGGACATCCCTTGTCAGCTTTTACTACTGAGTTAACTGGAATTACAGATGACCATGTCAAAAATGCCAAGCCACTGGAACAAGTTTTACAAGAATTCCAAGAATTCTGCAAGGATACGGTCCTAGTTGCCCACAATGCCACCTTTGACGTTGGATTTATGAATGCCAACTATGAGCGCCATGGTCTTCCTAGAATTAGCCAGCCAGTTATTGATACGCTGGAGTTTGCTAGAAACCTCTATCCTGAGTATAAACGTCATGGTTTGGGGCCTTTGACCAAGCGTTTTGGTGTGGCCTTGGAACATCACCACATGGCCAACTACGATGCGGAAGCTACAGGTCGCCTGCTTTTCATCTTTATCAAAGAGGTGGCAGAAAAACATGGTGTGACCGATCTAGCTAGACTCAACATTGATTTGATTAGTCCAGATTCTTATAAAAAAGCTCGGATCAAGCATGCGACCATCTATGTCAAGAATCAGGTAGGTCTAAAAAATATCTTTAAGCTGGTTTCTTTATCCAATACCAAGTACTTTGAAGGGGTGCCACGGATTCCGAGAACGGTTTTAGATGCCCATCGGGAAGGTTTGATTTTAGGTTCAGCTTGCTCTGAAGGTGAAGTTTTTGATGCAGTCGTTTCCCAAGGTGTGGATGCGGCGGTTGAGGTGGCTAAGTATTACGACTTTATTGAGATCATGCCACCAGCTATCTATGCTCCCTTGATTGCCAAGGAGCAGGTCAAGGATATGGAGGAACTCCAGACCATTATCAAAAGTTTGATAGAAGTTGGAGACCGTCTTGGTAAGCCCGTTCTGGCTACGGGAAATGTCCATTATATCGAACCGGAAGAAGAGATTTATCGTGAAATTATCGTCCGTAGTCTAGGCCAGGGGGCGATGATTAACCGAACTATCGGTCATGGAGAACATGCCCAACCGGCACCACTTCCAAAGGCTCATTTTAGAACGACCAATGAGATGTTGGATGAATTTGCCTTCTTGGGAGAGGAATTAGCTCGGAAATTGGTTATTGAAAACACCAATGCCTTGGCAGAAATCTTTGAACCCGTTGAGGTTGTTAAGGGTGACTTGTACACGCCTTTCATCGACAAGGCTGAAGAAACAGTTGCTGAGTTGACCTATAAGAAAGCTTTTGAGATTTATGGAAACCCGCTGCCAGATATTGTTGATTTGCGGATTGAAAAAGAACTAACCTCTATTCTGGGGAATGGATTTGCTGTGATTTATCTGGCTTCGCAGATGCTGGTACAACGTTCCAATGAACGGGGCTACTTGGTTGGTTCTCGTGGGTCTGTTGGGTCCAGTTTCGTTGCGACCATGATTGGGATTACAGAGGTTAATCCTCTCTCTCCACACTATGTCTGTGGTCAGTGTCAGTACAGTGAGTTTATCACAGATGGTTCTTATGGTTCAGGTTTTGATATGCCCAATAAGGACTGTCCTAAATGTGGTCATAAGCTCAGCAAAAACGGACAGGATATTCCTTTCGAGACCTTCCTTGGTTTTGATGGGGACAAGGTTCCCGATATTGACTTGAACTTCTCGGGAGAAGATCAGCCTAGCGCCCACTTGGATGTACGTGATATTTTTGGTGAGGAATATGCATTCCGTGCAGGAACAGTTGGTACAGTAGCTGCCAAGACCGCTTATGGATTTGTCAAGGGCTATGAGAGAGATTATGGCAAGTTTTATCGTGATGCAGAGGTGGAACGTTTAGCCCAGGGAGCTGCTGGTGTCAAACGAACGACAGGACAACACCCAGGGGGAATCGTTGTTATTCCTAACTACATGGATGTCTACGACTTTACGCCTGTCCAGTATCCAGCAGATGACGTGACGGCTGAATGGCAAACGACTCACTTTAACTTCCACGATATTGATGAGAACGTCCTTAAACTTGATGTATTGGGACATGATGATCCGACCATGATTCGGAAATTGCAGGACTTGTCTGGGATTGATCCTAATGAAATCCCTATGGATGACGAAGGTGTGATGGCCCTCTTTTCTGGGACGGATGTGTTAGGGGTAACACCTGAACAAATTGGAACGCCTACGGGTATGTTGGGGATTCCAGAGTTTGGAACCAACTTTGTACGAGGCATGGTGGACGAGACGCACCCAACGACTTTTGCGGAATTGCTTCAGCTGTCTGGACTGTCCCACGGTACTGACGTTTGGTTGGGAAATGCCCAGGATTTGATTAAACAAGGGATTGCGGATCTATCAACCGTTATCGGTTGTCGAGACGACATCATGGTTTACCTCATGCATGCTGGTCTCGAACCTAAGATGGCCTTTACCATCATGGAACGGGTACGTAAGGGCTTGTGGCTCAAGATTTCCGAAGAGGAACGCAATGGCTATATCGAAGCTATGAAGGCTAATAAGGTGCCAGAGTGGTATATCGAGTCCTGTGGGAAAATTAAGTACATGTTCCCTAAAGCCCATGCGGCAGCCTACGTTATGATGGCCTTGCGTGTAGCTTACTTCAAGGTTCACCATCCCATTTATTATTATTGTGCTTACTTCTCCATTCGTGCCAAGGCTTTTGATATCAAGACCATGGGTGCGGGCTTGGATGCTATCAAACGCAGAATGGAAGAAATCTCTGAAAAACGGAAGAACAATGAAGCCTCTAATGTGGAAATTGATCTTTATACAACTCTTGAGATTGTTAATGAGATGTGGGAACGAGGTTTCAAGTTTGGCAAACTAGATCTCTACCGTAGTCAG
Source organism: uncultured Streptococcus sp. (assembly GCA_963527735.1). Classification (GTDB taxonomy): domain Bacteria; phylum Bacillota; class Bacilli; order Lactobacillales; family Streptococcaceae; genus Streptococcus. The sequence continues at coordinate 20,343 of CAURTM010000017.1, read as the reverse complement.
GCGACAGAGTTCCTCATCGATGGGGATACCCTCATTCCGCCATTTGTAGCAATGGATGGTCTGGGAGAGAACGTTGCTAAGCAGTTGGTGCGAGCGCGTGAAGAGGGAGAATTCCTCTCTAAAACAGAACTCCGCAAGCGTGGTGGCCTCTCATCAACCTTGGTTGAAAAGATGGATGAAATGGGGATTCTGGGCAATATGCCAGAGGATAACCAGTTGAGTTTGTTTGATGAGTTGTTTTAAAAAAAATTAACAGACGGACAAATATTGTCCATCTGTTTTGTTATACTATAAGTATAAAAGAAAAAGAGGTTTAAATGATGAACAATACAGGATTAGATAGCAAATATCAATTTGAAAATTTTGTAGAAAAAGATGGTAATGCTTTAGCAAAGAAAGAAGCCTTAGAAGTAGTAAAGAACTTAGGATTAAAACATAATCCTCTTTATATTTATGGAGACTCAGGTTCGGGTAAAACACATCTCCTACAAGCTATTGGTAATAAGGTTCTTGAGAATAATCCAGAAAAACGAGTAAAATACATTTCTGCTGAAAACTTATTGGAAAATGAGCTAGAAATACAAAAAGTTAGAAGTGAGGAGTTTGATCTCCTAATCGTTGATGATATCCAGATATTGGGAGAAAAAGATGATATGATTCAAGAAAAATTCTTTAATCTTTTTAATTCTCTACATGTTAAGGATAAGCAAATTGTTTTATCTAGTGACTCTGAACCAGATCAATTGAAAAATGTTCAATCTCGTTTGATTGTGCGTTTTAAGTGGGGAATGACAGTGTGTCTAAGATCGCTTGAAGATTAACAAAAAGGACTTTAGATGAATGATCAAGAGAGATTACTAACAATCTTTTTACGTTTACAGTTAGGTGCTTCACTAGGAAAAAAGCAATTGACTCAGGAATTTGAGGTTAGTGAAAAGACGATACAGAGAGATTTTTCGCTCCTTCGTGATATTTTGTCCAGTCATCCCGATTTTAGTGGAGACTTGCTTTATAGTCGTAAAACAAATAAGTATAATCTATCAAGTAAGTCAGTTTTTAATAAAAAGGATATACTCGTTATTTCAAAGATTTTATTGGAAAATCGAGCACTGAATAGACCAGAAATTGATAGCTTACTAAAAAATTTACTGATTTTAGTTCCTCGTGATGACCAGAAAGAAATTGAGCAGATTATTGGTAGTGAAAAGCTTAATTATGCTCCCTTAACGGATCAACAAGATAGAATAGAGAAAATTTGGAATTTATCAGAAGCAATTTTGCATGAACAGGTGCTAGACATTATCTATCAAAAACCTTATTCTGAGTCTTCTAAGAGGCAGACTATTTTACCAGTTTCTCTTTACTATGATAGTCATTATTTCTATTTGGTTGTTTACCAGTTGAAGTATGAGACTTATATTACTTTAAGAGTAGACCGTATCCAGTCCTGGTCTCTTAGTGGTATAGAGAAACCTTCTATTTCTTATCGAGATAAATTTCGAGATGGCGACATTCGTAACGAGAGAGTAGATGCTTTTATCGGGAAGAAAATCAGTATTGAAATCGAGTACTTGTACGATCCGACGATTGTGTTGGACCAATTTCCAAATGCAAAAATAGTTGGGAAAAATGGCGACTGGACTCATTTTCAGTTTGAAAGTCAGCATACACCGGGGCTTAAACGCTGGTTGCTGGGACAAGGGGAAGCAGTCACTATTTTGTCTCCTCGAATTTTAGTAGAGGATATGAAGCAAACAGTTCAAGAAATGATAGATAAATATAGATGAGGATAAAATGACTATTCAATTTACTTCTAAAAAGGTTGGAGAACTATTGAAAGAAGGGAATTTGCGAATTCCTTCTTATCAAAGACCATATAAATGGAACAGAAAACATATCCGTAATCTTTTTTATGATTTACGAGATGCTATGGGGAAAAAGGAATATCAGATTGGTTCCGTTATCTTGCATGAAAATGATGGAAATGATGGAAATGATAGATACTTAGATATTGTCGATGGACAGCAACGGCTAATTTCAATTTCTTTGTTTCTTCATTCGTTAGATGATTTAGAGAATTATAAGGGTGCTAATCAACTGTTGAGTGCTGAATTTGGAGAGATATCTTGCTATCATGCGAGTGAAAATTATAATGAGTGGAAAAATTTGACTCAATTGGTTGGCGAAAATGAGGCAAAAGATATTTGCAACTTTTTATTAGAGAATTGTGCTGTCTCTGTGATTACTATGCCACAGGCACGATTATCAGAGGCCTTTCAGCTATTTGATTCTCAGAATAATCGTGGAAAATCTCTAGAACCTCATGATTTGCTCAAAGCCTATCATCTTCGCAAGCAAGATTCCGAAGATGAAGGAATTGTGGAAAAGTGGGAGCAATTTGTAGAGGATAAAGAGTTAAGTCTCAAAGAGTTGTTTGATAAACATCTTTTTCGTATGAGACGTTGGTCTCGAGGAGAGACAGGCTTGACAAACAAGCGTTATGGTTCTTATCTCCGTTTTACAGAGGACTTTATTGACGATTTTAAAGGTGTTGATTTGAATCAGAACTTTCCATATCTAGAATTGTATCGTCATATTGAAAATCTTCCTATGTCAATTACTATGCCAATCATTGATGGAAGTAAATTTTTTGAGTATATTGAATCTGCTCATGAAACTATTAGAGTTCATAAAAATTTTTTAAATAAACAGTTAGGGGTCTCTAATGAGTCAGAGGAGGAAGAACAAAATTTAGCTTACCCAGAAGGTATGTTAAACATTTACAATAGCTCAAAAGGACGCTATCTCAAATGTCACAATATATTCCTAAATATTTGCTCGCTTTTCGCAGATCGATTTGGAAAAGAGGAGCTATCAAAGGAGATAGTAGAGACCTTGTTTATTTGGTCTTACTACCCTCGAGTTAAATCTAAAGCCATATATGATGCGACGGTTGGGAACTATGCTGCTGGTGGAAGGTTTAGACAAAAAGAGGTTCAAAAGCTATTTCAACTTTTATCCTATGCTGTCACTCCGAATGATTTTATGATCAAGATAGATAGAGAGTTATTTGAAAATTATACTGTGGATAGGATTATAGAAGAGGAAAAAGATAAATGGTAGAAACACATATAAGCTTATCAGTTAATCGTTTGTTAAATGAAGATACCTATGCTATCCCTCTTTATCAGAGAAATTTTGCTTGGACTTATGATGAAATTGAACAGTTATTGAACGACGTAGCAGATGCTTTTCAAGAAAATAGAGACAATTACTATAACAATTACTATATTGGAACATTGGTCGTTAATAACGAGAATGACATTTTCAAAATCATAGATGGGCAACAACGGACAACCGCCCTTAATTTGATTGCCCTAGCTTTGAAACATGAGTTTGGTTTTGATAGATTGAAAGCTGTCAATCTTACCTTCCCAGCTCGGAAGAAATCAAATGAGAATATTCAAAAGCTATTTACCAAGCAAGAAATTTCAGAGGGAGATGAAAATGAGTTGACTAGAGGCTACGGACATGCTAAAGATGCATTGAAAAAAGTGCTAGAGGAGCGCCAATTGGATCCTCAGTCTTTCGTTGATTATCTTTTTGAGAATGTTATCATTTTTCGGAGTATACTTCCTGAAGATTTAGATTTGAATCTTTATTTCGAACGTTTCAACTCTCGAGGCGAACAACTAGAGGCTCATGAGATTCTTAAGGCACAAATGATGTCTAAATTTGGTGAAGATCAAGAAATGGCACAAAAATTTGCGAGAATTTGGGAAGCCTGTGCAGAGTTTGATAAGCCGGTAGCAAGTCAGTTTAAGATGCGGCGGAAGAGAGCAGATGACTTTCAAGAACGTGAACGTATTTTTGGATGGCATTTTACAAATTACTCATTTCATAATATTTATAATGATATTGATTTTCATCAAAATGAAAGAAGAAAGTTATCAGATATATTAGGAAAAAAGATAACTGAAAAAAATATAGAAGTAGACAAAGATTTTGGCGATTATACTACAGTCATTGATTTTCCAACATTCTTACTCCATGTATTGGCAATTGCGGAAGGTAAGAAAACTGATGAGATTCAACTAGATGATAAGAAACTCTTAGCACTATTTGATATAAAAAATAAAGATAAAACTTGGGTTATTGAATTTAGTGAATTTCTTCTTAGAATAAAACATATTTTCGATAATTACATCGTTAGAAACTCGAATACGGATTCTTCAAGTAGAAATAAGGATGAATGGTTTTTACAGAAGGGGACTTATTATGAATATCAACCTAATGGGAAAGCGAAAGAGCATTACATAGTTGAAGAACGCTTTACTAAGAATACATTTTCAGATTCGGAAATTAACCAAAACATTATTCTTCTCCAATCCATGTTTGCTGTGACATTTACTGCCAATCGTGACAGTCGTTGGTTATATGAAATTTTACAATTCCTCTTTAACCGTATTGAAGAGTTAAATCAAGCAGAATTTGCTGGTTCGTTTAAGAATTTTCTTGAGAAAATGGCAGTGAGATATGCTGAGGAAAGATTGTTCACTGAAGATAAAAGTATCAAAACATATGGGGAAATTCCTGTTTATGCTTTTAACTTTGTAGATTATGTTTTATGGAAAAATCGTGAAGAATTGAAGAAAGATTACGATATTAAGTTTGAAGATTTCAAATTTGCATATCGCCGTTCCATAGAGCATTGGTTTCCACAACATCCAAATAGTGATGAAATAGTGGAAAAGATGGATGATAAATTTTTGCACTCCTTCGGGAATCTTTGTATCATTACTGATAGTCAAAATTCGAAGTTTGGAAATTTAGTTCCAAGTGCAAAGTATAAACAGTGGGAAGGAATTTTCAATCGCCAGAGTTTAAAATTACAGATGATGGCAGACGTAACGGTAAAAAATGATAAATGGAGTATTCGTGAGATTCAATTTATGGAAAAAGAAGTGGAAAGATATGTACACGACTTTTGTTTTAGTTAATTAAAAACAAGCTTTATTAGGCTTGTTTTTAAATTTATATCATATGTGATATACTAGTAACGGAGGATATTTCATGAAACTAAGAATATTTGCGGAAGATAAGCCAGCTGAGAAGATATTTGAATATCAATTAGAACTTGCTGATCGTACAATTCTTCTATCAACAGCACTATTGTCGGGCGCTATTGCTTTAGCAGGATTATTTTCTGCTTTGAAAGAAAAATAAAAATAGAAAAGAGAAACAACATGGTTTTACCAAATTTTAAAGAAAATCTAGAAAAATATGCGAAATTGTTGGTTGCGAACGGAATCAACGTGCAACCTGGTCACACTTTGGCTCTCTCTATCGATGTGGAGCAACGTGAGTTGGCTCACTTAATCGTTAAAGAAGCCTATGCACTTGGAGCGCATGAGGTCATTGTGCAGTGGGCAGATGACTTTATAAACCGTGAGAAAATCCTTCACGCGCCGATGGAGCGTTTGGACAATGTACCAGAATACAAGATCGCTGAGATGAACTATCTTTTGGAGAACAAGGCTAGCCGTCTCGGAGTTCGTTCATCTGACCCAGGTGCCTTGAACGGTGTGGATGCTGACAAGCTTTCAGCTTCTGCTAAAGCTATGGGGCTTGCCATGAAACCAATGCGTATCGCAACGCAATCCAACAAGGTTAGTTGGACTGTAGCAGCCGCTGCTGGACTTGAGTGGGCTAAGAAAGTCTTTCCAAATGCTGCGAGCGATGAAGAAGCAGTCGATCTCCTTTGGGACCAAATCTTCAAAACTTGCCGTGTCTACGAAGCAGATCCTGTTAAGGCTTGGGAAGAGCATGCAGCTATCCTCAAGAGCAAGGCAGATATGCTTAATAAAGAGCAATTTTCAGCCCTTCACTACACAGCGCCAGGGACAGATTTGACACTTGGTTTGCCGAAGAACCACGTTTGGGAATCAGCTGGTGCTATCAATGCACAGGGCGAAGGATTCTTGCCAAATATGCCGACAGAGGAAGTCTTCACAGCGCCTGACTTCCGTCGTGCAGATGGTTATGTCACTTCTACAAAACCGCTTAGCTATAATGGAAACATCATAGAGGGCATTAAGGTGACCTTCAAGGATGGACAAATCGTGGATATCACTGCTGAGAAGGGTGATCAGGTCATGAAAGACCTTGTCTTTGAAAATGCGGGTGCGCGTGCCTTGGGTGAATGTGCCTTGGTACCAGATCCAAGCCCAATTTCTCAGTCAGGCATTACCTTCTTTAACACCCTTTTCGATGAAAATGCTTCAAACCACTTGGCTATCGGTGCAGCCTATGCGACTAGCGTCGTTGGTGGAGCGGAGATGAGCGAAGAGGAGCTTGAAGCTGCGGGGCTTAACCGTTCAGATGTTCACGTAGACTTTATGATTGGTTCTAACCAAATGGATATCGATGGTATCCGTGAGGATGGGACACGTGTACCACTCTTCCGTAACGGAGATTGGGCAAATTAAGGAGATAATATGTTAGGAAGTATGTTCGTTGGTCTCCTAGTGGGATTTTTAGCAGGTACTCTGACCAATCGTGGAGAGCGAATGGGATGTTTTGGAAAAATGTTTCTAGGCTGGATTGGTGCCTTTATAGGCCACTTGCTTTTTGGGACTTGGGGACCGATAATAGCAGGAACTGCCATTATTCCGGCAGTACTAGGTTCCATGATTGTCTTAGCCATTTTCTGGAGACGAGGAAGTTAATTTCCTAAATCTGAAACGAAAAGGAGGTTAGTCATTGAGACAGCCTCCTTTTGATATGATATGATATAATAGTTCTATGAGATTAGATAAATTTTTAGTTGCCTGCGCTGTGGGGAGTCGGACTGAGGTCAAAAACTTGCTCAAGGCTGGGCGCGTGACGGTAAATGGTAAAAAAGAAAAATCAGCTAAATTGCAGATTGATGAAGAAAGAGATGAGATTCGCTTTGATGGGCAAGTGTTGGAGTATGAAGAGTTTGTCTACTACATGATGAACAAGCCCCAAGGAGTTATCTCAGCGACTGAGGATCCTAAGCACAGAACCGTTCTGGACTTGCTGGATGACATTGCTCGGAGCAAGGAAGTTTTCCCAGTAGGACGCTTGGATATTGACACGCATGGTCTTTTGCTCTTGACCAATGATGGTCAGCTGGCTCATGCTCTTCTTTCGCCAAAGCGTCATGTGGACAAGACATATCTGGCTCAGGTCAAGGGAATCATGACCCAAGAAGATGTGGAGATATTTGCTGAGGGTATTCCTCTCAAAGACTTTACCTGTCAACCCGCTAGACTGGAGCTTGTGTCCATAGATATAGAAAAGAATCAAAGCCAAATCCGTGTGACCATTGCAGAAGGGAAGTTTCATCAGGTCAAGCGTATGGTGGGCTACTGTGGCAAGGAAGTAGTAGACCTACAGCGTTTGACTATGGGAACTTTAGTTTTAGATGAGAACTTGCAGCGAGGAGAATGGCGTCGCTTGACCAAGGAAGAATTAGAAATTCTCCTTGCTAGTATTGCTTAATTTAGTTTATATTTGAAAAAGGTAAGAGACAATGTCCTTGCCTTTTATGTTTTTCAGTTGCTTCCTTTGTAAAAAGCGTTATAATAGACTGTAGAATAAAAGGAGGAATCTATGAACGCGATTCAAGAATCATTTACTGATAAACTATTTGCCAACTATGAAGCAAATGTAAAATACCAAGCGATTGAAAATGCTGCTAGCCACAACGGGATTTTTGCAGCTCTAGAACGCCGCCAAAGCCATGTAGACAATACACCTGTTTTCTCATTGGATTTGACCAAGGACAAGGTAACTAACCAGAAAGCGTCTGGTCGTTGCTGGATGTTTGCAGCTCTCAACACCTTCCGCCACAAACTCATCTCTCAATACAAATTGGAAAATTTTGAGTTGTCACAGGCCCACACCTTCTTCTGGGACAAGTATGAGAAATCCAACTGGTTCTTGGAGCAAGTCATTGCGACTGCAGACCAAGACTTGACGAGCCGTAAGGTTAAATTCCTACTTCAAACACCTCAACAAGATGGTGGTCAATGGGATATGGTGGTATCTCTCTTTGAGAAATACGGTGTCGTGCCTAAGTCAGTTTATCCTGAGTCTGTTTCATCTAGCAGCAGTCGTGAGCTAAATGCCATTCTCAACAAATTGCTTCGTCAAGATGCTCAAATCTTGCGTGACTTGCTTGCTTCTGGCGCAGACCAAGCGACTGTTCAAGCTAAGAAAGAAGACCTCTTGCAAGAAATCTTTAATTTCCTTGCCATGTCTTTAGGACTTCCACCACGTCAGTTTGACTTTGCTTATCGCGATAAGGATAACAACTACCAAAGTGAAGAGGGCATTACACCACAAGAATTTTACAAGAAATATGTCAATCTTCCTTTAGAAGATTATGTTTCTGTTATCAATGCTCCCACTGCTGACAAGCCTTACGGAAAATCTTACACAGTTGAGATGTTGGGGAATGTAGTTGGTAGCCGTGCAGTTCGCTATATCAACGTTCCAATGGAGCGCTTGAAAGAATTGGCGATTGCCCAAATGCAAGCAGGTGAGACTGTTTGGTTTGGTTCTGATGTCGGCCAGCTCAGCAACCGCAAAGCTGGAATTCTTGCGACAGATATTTATGACTTTGAATCAAGTATGGACATTAAACTCACTCAAGACAAGGCTGGACGTTTGGATTACAGCGAAAGTTTGATGACCCACGCCATGGTCTTGACAGGTGTTGATTTGGACGAAAATGGCAAGTCAACCAAGTGGAAGGTTGAAAATTCATGGGGAGACAAGGTCGGTGCAGATGGTTACTTTGTTGCCTCAGACGCTTGGATGGACGAATACACATACCAAATCGTTGTCCGTAAAGAATTGCTGACAGCAGAAGAACAAGCTGCTTATGAAGCAGAACCAATTGTGCTTGCACCATGGGATCCAATGGGAGCCTTGGCTGAATAAAAACATAGAAAAAAGGAATCAGGCTTAGAACCTGATTCCTTTTAAGTTGCTTGATTACATGATGTGAAGAACATGTGCCACAATACCCACTGCGAAGAGTGCAAGGATAATAGTGATTGGAGATACTTTTTTCTTAAGCAAGTACATGCAAAGGAAAGTAAGGAGTAGTCCTGATAGTCCAGGGATCAACATATCCAAGTTTTGTTGGAAAGTAGTAACTTTTTCAGGTGTTTGAGACAATCCTTGTCCTACTTGTGCGAATGCTTCTTGAATACCTTTAGATCCTTCTGGCAATTTATCCCAATGGATATAAGCCTTTTCATCTAGTTGAACTTTGGCAACATCGAAAGCAAATTTAATATTTACCCAACGTTGAACAAGGACAGCAAGAATGAACATACCAAGGATAGAAGCACCTTTAGTGATGTCTTGAAGGATACCGCCAGACATATCTTTCGTGATTTCTGATCCAGCCTTGTATCCAATCTCTTGTGTATACCACAAGAATGACATACGAATCAAGTTCCAAAGAACGAAGAAGAGGAGTGGACCCAAGATATTGCCAGTAAGGGCAAGCGAAGCACCGAGTGATCCAAGGATTGGGCGTACTGTAAACCAGAATACTGGGTCACCGATACCAGCAAGAGGTCCCATCATACCGATTTTAACCCCTTGGATAGCGGCATCATCGATTTCAACACCGTTAGCACGTTCTTCTTCAAGTGCAAGAGTAACCCCCATGATTGGAGCAGCTACGTATGGGTGAGTGTTGAAGAACTCAAGGTGACGCTCAAGAGCAGCCGCTTGGTCTTCTTTTTTAGTGTACAATTTTTTGATAGCTGGGATTAATGAGTAAGCCCAACCCAAGTTTTGCATACGTTCATAGTTCCAAGAACCTTGTAAGAAAGTTGAACGCCACCAAACTTTTTTACGATCTGATTTAGTTAATTGAAGTTTTTCAGTCATGATGTTTTCAGTCCTTTCTTATCTTAGTAGTCTTCTAGGATATCGCCGATTGGGTCGTTAGAAGTTGCGGCTCCTCCGCCACCATTTCCACCAGTTTTAGAAAGGTGAAGGTAGATAAGAGCGATAGCAACACCGATAGCACCAAATCCGATTAGAGTAATATCTGACACGGCAGCAAGCACGAAACCGATAGCGAAGAATGGCCATACTTCACGAGTTGCCATCATGTTGATAACCATAGCGTAACCAACGGCAACGACCATACCACCACCGATAGCCATACCATCTTTAAGCCAATCAGGCATAGCATTTAGAATGCTTTGTACTGTTTCAGTTGGTACCATTAGAAGGAGTGCTGCAGGGACTGCAATACGAAGACCTTGAAGAAGAAGTGCGACAAAGTGAGCACGTTCAACTGCTTTGAAGTCACCTTTTTTAGCAGAAGCATCAGCAGTGTGAACCAATCCGACAGAGAGTGTACGGACAATCATAGTCAAGAATAGACCAGCAACTGCAAGAGGGATAGCAACCGCTTGGGCAACACCGATACCTGTCTTAGTAAAGTCGCCACCAAGAACCATGATAATGGCAGCAGCAACAGAAGCAAGAGCAGCGTCAGGAGCTACGGCAGCTCCGATGTTAGCCCAACCAAGGGCGATCATTTGAAGAGAACCACCAAGGATGATACCTGCTTCAAGGTTACCAGTAACAAGACCGATAAGGGTACAAGCTACGATTGGTTGATGGAATTGGAACTGGTCGAGGATACCTTCAAGACCTGCTAGGAAGGCTACAACGACTACTAAAACCATAGAAATAATAGACATCTTTAAAATCCTTTCATAAAATCGATTATTGCACGTTTGCTTTGTTGATCAAGTCAAACAAATCTTTTTTCGTGTCGTTTGGTACTTTACGTACGTCAAATTCAACACCGAGGTCACGCATTTTTTCAAATGTAGCAACGTCTTCTTTATCCATAGACAAAACGTTGTTAACCATTGTTTTACCAGTTGAGTGAGCCATTGATCCAACATTAAGAGTTTTGATTGGCACGCCACCTTCGATAGCACGAAGGGCATCTTGAGGTGTTTCAAACAAGATAAGGGCATGTGTTCCTCCGAAGCGAGGATCTTGTGCAACGTCGATTAGTTTTTGGATAGGAACAACATTTGCTTTCACTTTACCTGGAGCTGCTTGTTTAATCAATTCTTTACGTAATTCGTCTTTAGCTACGTTATCTGAAGCAACGATGATACGGTCTGCTTTTGAATCTGGAGTCCAAGCAGTTGCAACTTGACCGTGAAGTAAACGAGTGTCTAGACGGGCAAGGTTGATTTTGAGTTTACCGTCTCCGATGACAGTTCCTTCTGGAATAGCAGCTTGGGCAACTGGAGCAGCTGCAGCGCTTGCTACTTCCTCAACTGGGTTTAGCTCTTCTGGAAGAGCTTTGATGCCATCTTTGGCTTCTTTAATGATATTCGCAGCGACTTTTTCTACACCTGCAGCAGCGTCCATCAGGCGCTCTGTGTAGGCTTGAATTAACATCGGTAAGTTCAGTCCTGTGATGATGGCAAACTTACGCTCAGGATTTTCTCCCATCACGCGACTAGCTTGGTTAAATGGAGATCCACTCCAAAGGTCAGCCAAAACTAGAACCTCATCTTCTGCGTCAAATGCAGCAACAGCGTTATTAAACTTAGCGTATAGATCATCAGGACCTTCGTTTGGCATAAAGGTTACAACTTGAACCTTTTCTTGTTCACCAAAGATCATAGATCCTGACTGATGAATACCCGCAGCAAATTCACCGTGGCTCGCAATAATGATTCCGATACTCATTATTGTCATTCCTCCTTATAAAATGTTGTGCCCATTGTTTAAGAAAACTTTAAGACTTTTTAAGTATAAACCGTTTTCATCTAAAAATCAACTATTTATCATAAAATAATTAAAAAGATTACATCTGAAAATATTGATATATTGAGTTTTAGAGAATCTTTTTTGAATCCTTATTAAAAAATTTAATATAAAAAAGTTGGAAGCGTATTCCAACTTTTAAAATAGGTTTTTATTAGATTAGTGGGTGAAGTCGAGTACCATACGTCCTTGGATTTGACCTTTTTCCATTTCGTCGAAAATTGCTACGGCATCTTCTACTGGACGTTTTTGAACAACTGGAACTACCAAACCTTCTGCACCGAATTGGAAGGCTTCTTCCAAGTCTTTACGAGTTCCTACAAGAGAACCGATGACTTGGATTCCATCTAGAACGGTTTTGACGATGCTGAGTTCCATCATTTCAGAAGGAAGACCAACAGCGACTACGCGACCACCGGCACGAACTGAGTCAACAGCCTGGTTGAAGGCAACTTTAGATACAGCAGTTACGACAGCTGAATGAGCTCCACCATCAGTTTTTTCCTTGATGAGTCCAGGTACATCGTCAACTTCTAGTCCGTTAATAACGATATCCGCACCGACTTCTTTTGCAAGGGCAAGTTTGTCGTTGTTGATATCAACCGCGATGACATGAGCATTGAATACTTTTTTAGCGTATTGAACGGCTAGGTTACCAAGTCCACCAGCACCGTAAAGAACAACCCATTGTCCTGGTTCAACTTTGGCCTCTTTAATAGCTTTATAGGTTGTTACGCCAGCACATGTGATAGAAGAAGCTTGGGCTGGATCAAGTCCGTCAGGAACTTTGACAGCATAGTCTGCAGTTACGATACATTGTTCAGCCATACCACCATCTACTGAGTAGCCAGCATTTTTTACTGTACGGCAAAGAGTTTCACGACCAGTTGTACAGTATTCGCAAGTACCACATCCTTCAAAGAACCAAGCAACGCTGACGCGGTCACCGACTTTAAGGCTTTTCACATCTGGGGCAATTTCTTTAACGATACCAACACCTTCGTGGCCAAGAACACGTCCTGGTACTTGACCAAAGTCACCATGGGCAACGTGGAGGTCAGTGTGGCAAACACCACAGTATTCAATTTCTACAAGTGCTTCTCCAGTTTCAAGTGGACGGAGCACTTTTTCTTCAACAGCAACACCAGTGCTTTCTGGATTTACAACAACAGCTTTCATAGCTATCCTCCTTTATATTGACCGAGAACAGGGACAACGGGACTGGATTGATTTTGTGTCAACAGAGTCGAGTGTGACGAGCTCTCTTGTATTTATATGTGAAGTATATCACAAAAGAAAGCCTTTTCCAAGGTTTTGGAGGCAAAAAGTAGAACAATCGATTAACTGGTTGATGAGACTGTGAAAAGAACACAAAGACCAGCTCGCAAGCTGGTCAGTATGGACTATAAGAATAAGTCTTGTAGGGTTTTGGCAACTCCGTCTTGGTCATTGGTCAAGGAAATTTGCTCATCGGCATAAGGGAGTAGCTCTGGATTGGCATTTTTCATGGCATAGCCCTTCCCAGCAAAAGCGAGCATTTCGGTATCATTGTGTTCATCTCCAAAAGCAATCAAATCTTTTTTGTCGCGGTTCATTACCTTGAGCAAGTAGTCCAAAGCAAAGGCCTTATTGACACCTTTTGGGGTACACTCAAGGATATTGAGCGGACCTCCCCAGGTATTGATAGACAGTTGATGCTGGTAGAAGGCGTTCATTTCTTTTGCCAAGGCATATTTGTCACTGGCTCTGGTCTGTAACAGAATACAGTTAGGATTCTTGGTTACTAACTCTGGCTGAAATTGATCTTCAGGCTGGAAAGCTTCTACACCAAATAGTTTAGGATCGGCAATTTCTTCATTGGGATTTGTGATGTAGAATTTTTTACGGTATTCTCCAGCGATAAAATCGGCTTGAATGTCCTCTGAACGTCGAACCATATCTAGCAGATATTTTTTGTCTACAGTCAAACACTTTTCAAAATCCCAAACTTGGTCTGGTAAATGAGTAAGGGAGCCGTTGAAATTAATCATAGGAGTGTCTAAGCCTAGTTCATGGTAGAAATCTTTTGACATGCGGTAAGGGCGACCTGTCGTAATAATGACCTGATGGCCTTTTTCAGCAACTTTTTTAATGGTTTCTTTGGTAAAGTCAGAAATTTGACTGTCTGAGTTGAGCAGGGTTCCATCCAGGTCAACTGCAATAATTTTTTTCGTCATAGGGACCTTTCTAGTGTCTTTTCAGATAAGATGTCTACTATTATAACAGAAAGCAGGCAGAAAAGCAGATTCCAAACAAAAAAGAAATTTCATCAAATTCTTAAATAAATCAAACAAAGATATTGAAAAAGTGAATGATAAATGATATAATTCTATTATTGTTCGTAAAAATTAAAAGGAGATTGATAATGGACAAATTATTTAAACTAAAAGAGAACGGTACAGACGTTCGTACAGAGGTTCTCGCTGGTTTAACAACTTTCTTTGCAATGAGCTATATTCTCTTTGTAAACCCACAAATTCTTTCGCAAACAGGAATGCCTGCTCAGGGTGTATTCCTTGCAACGATTATCGGTGCAGTAGCAGGAACCTTGATGATGGCCTTCTATGCTAACCTGCCATACGCTCAAGCGCCAGGTATGGGACTCAATGCCTTCTTTACCTTTACAGTCGTATTCGGACTTGGTTATTCATGGCAAGAAGCCCTAGCTATGGTCTTCATCTGTGGAATTATCTCATTGATTATTACCTTGACAAATGTTCGTAAAATGATCATTGAATCGATTCCAAATGCCCTTCGCTCAGCTATTTCAGCTGGTATCGGTGTCTTCCTTGCCTACGTAGGGATTAAGAATGCTGGACTTTTGAAATTTACGATTGATCCAGGTAACTATACTGTTGTAGGAGAAGGGGCTGACAAGGCTCAAGCAACGATTGCAGCAAACTCTTCAGCAGTTCCAGGCTTGGTTAGCTTTAATAATCCAGCTGTTTTGGTGGCTCTTGCAGGACTTGCCATTACTATCTTCTTTGTCATCAAAGGGATTAAAGGGGGAATTATTCTCTCTATCTTGACAACAACTATTCTTGCTATTGCAGTTGGTTTGGTAGATTTGTCTAGTATCGATTTTGCTAATAACCATGTTGGTGCAGCCTTTGAAGACTTGAAGACAGTTTTTGGTGCAGCTCTTGGTTCAGAAGGTTTGGGAGCTTTGATTTCAGATACAGCTCGCTTGCCTGAAACTCTGATGGCTATTCTTGCCTTTTCATTGACAGATATTTTTGATACAATTGGTACCTTGATCGGTACAGGTGAAAAAGTTGGTATCGTAGCGACAAATGGTGAAAATCACCAATCAGCTAAGTTGGATAAGGCTCTTTACTCTGACTTGATTGGTACTTCAATTGGTGCCATCGCTGGTACTTCGAACGTAACGACTTATGTTGAGTCTGCTGCTGGTATCGGTGCAGGTGGACGTACTGGTTTGACAGCCTTGGTTGTAGCTATCTGTTTTGCGATCTCAAGCTTCTTTAGTCCACTTCTAGCGATTGTACCAACAGCCGCTACAGCTCCAATCTTGATTATCGTTGGGATTATGATGTTGGCTAGCTTGAAAAATATCCATTGGGACGATATGTCTGAAGCGGTTCCTGCTTTCTTCACATCTATCTTTATGGGATTCAGCTACTCTATCACTCAAGGGATTGCAGTTGGTTTCTTGACTTACACTTTGACTAAGCTTGTCAAAGGTCAAGCTAAAGATGTTCATGTCATGATTTGGATTTTGGATGCCTTGTTTATCCTTAACTATATCAGCATGGCCTTATAAATGCTATAATATAAAAAGGGGTTCTCCCCTTTTTATATTATAGTTACTTGAAAATTGCTTCAAACTAGGTAGGTGATTTTGATTGAATGGTAGGAGTATAATTGATGATAAAAAAGAATATTTGGGGTGAAGTATTAAACAGGGGGAAGTGGTTAATAATCTTTCTAGTAGGGCTTTTGTTTTCTCAGTTTCCTTTAGCCCTAGCAACTTTTCTAACTAGCAGAAAATTTCCACTGCTTCAAGCTGGACTATTAGTAGGGGCCTTATCTCTTGTGGTTTTAACTGTATTTATAATAGGTGCTAGGAAAACACAGTTGGCTAGTTTTGGTTTATCGTTTTTCAAGGCTAAGGATTTGGCTAGATTGGCATTAAGCTATCTAGTGATTCTTGCCTTTAATATTCTTGGTGTGGTCTTACTGCGTTTGATGAATGAAACAACAACCAGCAATCAATCAAATATTAATGATTTGGTCCAGAATAGTTCCTTAATTTCCAGTTTTTTCTTACTGGTTCTAATAGCTCCTATTTGTGAGGAGATTTTATGTCGAGGAGTGATTCCTAAAAAACTCTTTCGTGGTAAAGAAAATGTGGGTTATATAGTCGGTGCTATTATCTTTGCCTTGCTTCATTTACCGACAAATCTACCTTCTCTTCTTATCTATGGAGGAATGTCAACTGTGCTAACTTGGACAGTTTATAAAACCCAACGTTTGGAAATGTCTATCTTGCTTCACATGATTGTTAATGGAGTTTTTTTCTGTTTGTTGGCTCTTGTGGTGATCATGAGTCGGACATTAGGGATTTCTATTTAATACTCAATGAAAATCAAAGAGCAAACTAGGAAACTAGCCGCAGGCTGTACTTAAGTACGGCAAGGCGACGTTGACGCGGTTTGAAGAGATTTTCGAAGAGTATAAGATTTTTGACAATTGCTTACTTGTTTCTACTGGGAAAAAGATGAATGCAATCGTGTCCATCTTTTTCTTTTTATGGTAAAATAGAGAAATAATATGGTGAAAAGCCTTGAGGGAGTGACCGATATGTCAACTAAAGCCAATCATGCAAAGACAGCTATTTGCGGAATTATCAATGTAACCCCAGACTCCTTTTCGGATGGTGGTCAATTTTTTGCGCTTGAGCAAGCGCTCCAGCAGGCTCGTAAATTGATAGCAGAAGGGGCTAGTATGCTAGATATCGGCGGAGAATCGACTCGGCCGGGAAGTAGCTATGTTGAGATAGAAGAGGAAATCCAGCGTGTTGTTCCAGTGATCAAAGCGATTCGTAAGGAAAGTGATGTCCTCATTTCTATCGATACATGGAAAAGTCAGGTGGCAGAGGCTGCTTTGGCTGCTGGTGCCAATCTCGTAAATGACATCACTGGTCTTATGGGTGATGAAAAAATGGCTCGTGTGGTTGCGAAGGCTGGAGCGAAAGTGGTTATCATGTTTAATCCAGTCATGGCTCGTCCTCAGCATCCTAGCTCGCTCATCTTTCCTCATTTTGGCTTTGGTCAAACCTTTACAGAAAAAGAGTTAGCTGATTTTGAAAAAATGCCAATCGAAGACTTGATGAAGGCTTTCTTTGACAGAGCCCTAGCGAGAGCGGACGAAGCGGGTATTGCACCAGAAAATATCCTGTTGGACCCAGGAATTGGCTTTGGTCTGACCAAGAAAGAAAATCTCCTTCTTTTACGGGACTTGGATAAACTCCATCAGAAAGGCTATCCAATCTTTCTTGGAGTTTCGCGCAAGCGGTTTGTCATCAATATCCTAGAAGAGAATGGTTTTGAAGTCAATCCTGAGACAGAACTTGGTTTCCGTAATCGGGACACGGCTTCGGCTCATGTAACCAGTATCGCTGCGAGACAAGGTGTAGAAGTGTTGCGCGTGCATGACGTAGCTAGTCACAGGATGGCAGTTGAAATTGCATCAGCCATCCGATTGGCTGAAGATGCGGAAAATCTAGATTTAAAACAATATAAGTAAGATGAAAGAAATTGAAAACAATCAGTGGATTGCTAACTACCGGACGGATCAACCGCATTTTGGCTTGGAACGAATGGTGGAACTGTTAGCTTTGCGTGGCAATCCCCATCTCAAACTCAAGGTCATCCATATCGGAGGGACCAATGGCAAGGGTTCGACCATTACTTTTTTGAAAAAGATGCTAGAAAAGCTAGGGCTGAGAGTTGGTGTTTTCAGCTCGCCCTATCTCATTCATTACACAGATCAGATTAGCATCAATGGGGAATCTATTCCCGAGGCTAGACTTGAAACTCTCATGGCAGACTATCAGTCTTTGCTGGAAGGGGAATCGGCTACCAATTTGCAGGGGACAACCGAATTTGAGATTATCACAGCCATAGCCTATGACTACTTTGCTTCAGAGCAAGTAAATGTGGCTATCATGGAAGTCGGCATGGGTGGGCTTTTAGATAGTACCAATGTCTGTCAGCCCATTTTGACAGGAATTACGACTATTGGATTGGACCATGTAGCCCTACTTGGTGATACCTTGGAAGCTATAGCGGAGCAGAAGGCTGGTATTATCAAACAAGGAATTCCCTTGGTGACAGGTCGTATCGCTCCAGAAGCTTTGGCTGTGATTGACTCCATTGCAGAAGGGAAAGATGCGCCGAGACTTGCCTACGGGACAGATTATCAGGTTCGTCATAAAGAAAGTGTGGTGACAGGTCAAGTCTTTGACTATACCAGTGTTGTCAGACAAGGTCGCTTCCAGACTGGTTTGCTTGGTTTGCACCAGATAGAGAATGCTGGGATGGCCATAGCTTTACTTGATACTTTTTGTCAAGAAGATGGTCGAGAGCTACTAGCTAATATCTTGATTGCTCAAGCTCTGGAAGAAACAAGATGGCCGGGGCGTCTGGAGGTCGTGTCAAGGAACCCCTTGATGATCTTGGATGGGGCCCACAATCCCCATGCTATCAAGGCTTTATTAGCAACCTTGCAAGAACGCTTTGCGGATTATCGTAAGGAAATCCTCTTTACTTGCATCAAAACCAAGGCCTTAGAGGATATGTTGGACTTGCTGGGGGCCATGCCAGATACCGAGCTTACCCTGACACATTTTGACGATAGTCGGGCGACTGATGAAAGCGTGCTGAAAGAGGCAGCTAAGTCTAGAAATCTCAGCTACCAAGATTGGCAGGATTTTCTAGAGCAGAAATTGACAGATAAAAAAGAAGAGAAACAAACAGTTAGGATTGTCACAGGTTCCTTGTATTTCTTGAGCCAAGTGAGAGCCTATCTGATGGAGAGGAAGAACGAAAATGGATACACAAAAGATTGAAGCAGCTGTAAAAATGATTATCGAGGCTGTCGGAGAGGACGCTAACCGCGAGGGCTTGCAGGAAACACCTGCTCGTGTGGCTCGTATGTACCAAGAGATTTTTTCAGGTCTTGGTCAAACAGCGGAGGAACATTTGTCAAAATCCTTTGAGATTATTGACGATAATATGGTGGTAGAAAAGGATATCTTTTTCCATACTATGTGTGAACACCACTTCTTGCCATTTTATGGTAGAGCGCACATTGCCTACATTCCAGATGGTCGTGTGGCAGGTTTGTCTAAGCTAGCCCGTACGGTTGAAGTTTATTCGAAAAAACCACAAATTCAAGAACGTTTGAATATCGAAGTGGCTGATGCCTTGATGGACTATCTAGGTGCTAAAGGAGCCTTTGTTGTCATTGAGGCGGAACATATGTGTATGAGCATGCGTGGTGTCAGAAAACCAGGCACTGCAACCTTGACGACAGTAGCTCGTGGTCTATTTGAAACAGATAAGGACCTTAGAGATCAGGCTTATCGTTTAATGGGACTATAATACTCTTCGAAAATCAAATTCAAACCACGTCAGCTTCCATCTGCAACCTCAAAACAGTGTTTTGAGCAGCCTGCGGCTAGCTTCCTAGTTTGCACTTTGATTTTCATTGAGTATAAAAAGAATCCGCTTTGGGCGGATTTTTCTAGAAAGGAATCATTATGGATCAACTGCAGATTAAGGATTTGGAAATTTTTGCCTATCATGGTCTTTTTCCTAGTGAGAAGGAATTGGGGCAGAAGTTTGTCGTTTCAGCTATCCTATCCTATGATATGACCAAGGTAGCGACAGATTTGGATTTAACAGCCTCTGTCCATTACGGAGAACTGTGTCAGCAGTGGACGACTTGGTTTCAGGAAACGAGTGAGGACTTGATTGAAACGGTAGCTTACAAATTGGTAGAACGTACTTTTGAGACCTATCCTCTTGTCCAAGAAATCAAGTTGGAACTGAAAAAGCCTTGGGCGCCAGTGCATTTGCCACTAGATACATGCTCAGTAACCATCCATCGCCGTAAGCAACGAGCCTTTATCGCCCTAGGAAGCAACATGGGAGATAAGCAAGCGAATTTGGAGCAAGCCATTGAGAAAATGCGAAATCGAGGTATCCATATTCTCAAAGAGTCCGGTGTATTGGCGACGGAGCCTTGGGGTGGTGTGGAGCAAGATAGCTTTGCTAATCAAGTGGTTGAAGTAGAAACATGGTTGCCTGCCCCAGTGCTATTAGAGACCTTGTTAGCCATTGAGTCAGAGATGGGACGGGTGAGAGAAGTGCATTGGGGACCTCGTTTGATTGATTTGGACTTGCTCTTTGTGGAGGA
>CAURTM010000016.1:0-24819 GCA_963527735.1 uncultured Streptococcus sp. | reverse complement strand
TTGACCCAGTTGGGATTCACACAGGGGATTCCATTGTATTTGCCCCTGCGCAAACTATGTCAGACTATGAAAACCAAATGCTACGTGACGCGAGTTTGAGCATCATTCGTGCCCTCAAGATTGAAGGTGGATGTAATGTTCAGCTGGCCCTTGACCCACACAGTTTTAAGTACTATGTCATCGAAGTAAACCCTCGTGTGTCGCGTTCTTCAGCACTTGCTTCTAAGGCGACAGGTTACCCAATTGCTAAGTTGGCTGCTAAGATTGCAGTAGGTTTGACTTTGGATGAGGTCATCAACCCAGTTACAGGTTCAACCTATGCCATGTTTGAACCAGCCCTTGACTATGTGGTTGCCAAGATTCCACGTTTCCCATTTGACAAGTTTGAAAAGGGTGAGCGCCGTCTTGGTACTCAGATGAAGGCCACTGGAGAAGTCATGGCGATCGGTCGTAACATTGAAGAATCTCTTCTTAAGGCTTGTCGCTCCCTTGAAATTGGGGTACACCACAATGAAATGCCTGAACTTGCATCAGTTTCTGATGATTCCTTGATTGAAAAAGTAGTCAAAGCCCAAGATGACCGTCTCTTCTATGTGTCAGAAGCCATTCGCCGTGGTTACACACCAGAAGAAATTGCAGAGCTTACAAAAATCGATATCTTTTATCTCGATAAACTCCTACATATCTTTGAAATTGAGCAGGAGTTGGGTGCCCATCCACAAAATCTAGAAGTTTTGAAAACAGCCAAACTCAATGGCTTCTCAGATCGTAAAGTTGCTGAACTATGGGAAACTACAGCTGACCAAGTTCGCCAGCTTCGCTTGGAAAACAAGATTGTCCCAGTCTACAAGATGGTAGATACTTGTGCGGCAGAATTTGACTCTGAAACACCATACTTCTATTCAACCTATGGTTGGGAAAACGAGTCTATCAAGTCTGATAAAGAATCTGTACTTGTCCTAGGTTCTGGTCCAATCCGTATCGGTCAAGGGGTCGAGTTTGACTATGCAACGGTTCACTCTGTTAAGGCTATCCAGGCTGCTGGTTATGAAGCTATTATCATGAACTCAAACCCAGAGACTGTTTCAACAGACTTCTCTGTATCAGATAAGCTTTACTTTGAGCCATTGACATTCGAAGATGTTATGAACGTCATTGACTTGGAGCAACCAAAAGGGGTTATCGTTCAGTTCGGTGGTCAAACAGCTATCAACCTTGCGGAGCCATTGGCAAAAGCAGGTGTGACCATCCTTGGTACACAGGTTGCTGACCTAGACCGTGCCGAAGACCGTGACCTCTTTGAGCAAGCCCTTAAAGAATTGGATATTCCACAGCCACCAGGACAAACGGCTACCAATGAAGAAGAAGCAGTTCTTGCAGCTCGCAAGATTGGCTTCCCAGTTCTTGTCCGCCCATCTTATGTACTTGGTGGACGTGCCATGGAAATCGTTGAAAACGAAGAAGACCTTCGTTCTTATATGCGTACAGCGGTTAAGGCTAGTCCTGACCATCCAGTCCTTGTAGACTCTTATATCGTTGGACAAGAGTGTGAAGTTGATGCCATTTCAGACGGCGAAAATGTTCTCATTCCTGGTATCATGGAGCATATCGAACGTGCCGGTGTCCACTCAGGTGACTCAATGGCCGTTTACCCACCACAAACCTTGTCGCAAAAGGTGCAAGAAACAATCGCAGACTATACTAAACGCCTAGCAATCGGTCTTAACTGCCTTGGAATGATGAACATCCAGTTTGTCATCAAGGATGAAAAAGTCTATGTTATTGAGGTCAATCCACGTGCCAGCCGTACGGTTCCATTTCTTTCTAAAGTGACCAATATCCCTATGGCTCAGGTAGCGACCAAGCTCATTCTTGGTCAAAAACTTGAAGAACTTGGCTACCAAGATGGACTTTACCCTGAAAGCACTCGCGTTCATATCAAGGCACCTGTCTTCTCCTTTACCAAACTAGCTAAGGTAGACAGCTTACTTGGTCCTGAAATGAAGTCAACAGGGGAAGTTATGGGTTCTGATACGACTTTGGAAAAAGCTCTCTATAAGGCCTTTGAAGCTTCTTACCTCCACTTGCCAACTTTTGGTAACGTTGTATTTACCATCGCTGATGATGCCAAAGAAGAGGCCTTGGACTTGGCTCGTCGTTTCCAAAATATTGGCTATGGAATCCTCGCGACAGAAGGGACAGCAGCCTTCTTTGCTAGTCATGGATTGCAAGCACAACCTGTTGGTAAGATTGGTGATGACGATAAGGATATTCCAAGTTTTGTTCGTAAAGGAAGAATTCAAGCTATTATTAACACAGTGGGAACCAAACGAACTGCTGATGAAGATGGAGAGCAAATCCGTCGTTCAGCCATTGAACACGGGGTGCCCCTATTCACCGCCCTAGATACAGCTAATGCCATGCTTAAGGTACTTGAAAGTCGTAGTTTTGTTACAGAAGCAATCTAGTTTAGAAAAGTTTTTCACAGTTTAAAAGCCAGCGTCAGAAAACGCTGGCTTTTGCGATATTAGTGCAGGCTATTCAACTATCAGTTCTTCACTCAAGGATGATTATGAATTGTGATACGATAAGAATAAATTGGGAATGGCTTATGATGTTAATCGTTCACCTTTTTTGTAATTCTAGTATATCAGAGTCAATATATATTTGCATGGTACTCCCTTTTGAAAAAATGGCTATTTCAGGTGAAAAAAACGACATTTCAGATTTTCTGTTCCAGAAATAGCTATCGCTATGATATAATTATTTTATGATTATTACTATTCCTATAAAAAACCAAAAAGATATTGGCACACCATCTGATTCAGTCGTTGTTCTCGGCTATTTTGATGGTATACACAAGGGGCATCAAGAATTATTTCGTGTTGCCAATAAGGCTGCGAGAAAAGATTTATTACCTATCGTCGTTATGACCTTTAATGAATCTCCAAAGATCGCTTTAGAGCCTTATCATCCTGATCTGTTTTTACATATTTTGAACCCTGCTGAACGTGAGAGGAAACTAAAGCGTGAAGGCGTAGAAGAATTATATCTCCTTGATTTTAGTAGTCAATTCGCTAGTCTCACGGCAGAAGAATTTTTTGCAACTTATATCAAGGCTATGAATGCCAAAATTATTGTTGCAGGTTTTGATTATACATTTGGTTCTGACCAAAAAACGGCAGAAGACTTAAAGGATTACTTTGATGGAGAAGTCATTATCGTTCCACCTGTAGAAGATGAGAAAGGAAAGATTAGTTCAACTCGTATCCGTCAAGCTATTTTAGACGGAAATGTGAAAGAAGCAGGAGAACTTTTGGGGGCACCGCTTCCATCAAGAGGTATGGTGGTTCATGGCAATGCTCGTGGTCGGACAATTGGTTATCCAACAGCTAATTTGGTGCTTTTAGATCGTACTTATATGCCAGCAGATGGCGTTTATGTCGTTGATGTTGAGATTCAAAGACAGAAGTATCGTGCTATGGCTAGTGTCGGGAAAAATGTGACCTTTGATGGAGAAGAAGCACGTTTTGAAGTCAATATTTTTGATTTTAATCAAGATATTTATGGGGAAACCGTCATGGTTTATTGGCTTGATCGCATTAGAGATATGACCAAATTTGACTCAGTTGACCAATTAGTGGATCAGTTAAAGGCTGATGAAGAACTAGCTCGGAATTGGTCTTAAGAGTTTGGATAATTAAAAAAGAGGTTATTTGTAACCCAAAAGATAGATGAATAAGTCTAACTTTTGAGGTCACTACACTACCTCTTTTTATTCTTTTTCAAAGGTGAATCCTTCTCCAAGGATTTCATGGGCTTCTGTAATAGTTATAAAGGCTTGAGGATCGATTCGATGAATCATTTCCTTCATTTTCACAATCTCATTTCTACCGACAATACAGTAAATGATTTTCAAATTTTCTTTACTATAGTAGCCTTGACCAGAAATAAAAGTAACGCCTCTTCCTAGGTCATCATTAATTGCTTTAGCAAGTTGGTCAGGACGTTTTGTGATAATCATAACGCCTTTACCAGCATAGCCACCTTCTCCAATCAAATCAATGACACGAGAAACGATAAAATCAAATAAGAGCGTGTAGGAAACCAATCTCAAGTCCTTGAAGATTAGGAGAATAAGCATGAGAATACAAAAATCTAAGATAAAGAGCAGTTTTCCCATGGATATATGAGTGTATTTATTGAGAATACGAGCTAGAATATCAGTTCCGCCAGTTGTACCTCCAGCATTAAAGATAATTCCAAGACCAATTCCCAATAGAATTCCCGCTATAAGAGCTGTGATTAGTAAATCACCTTGAAGATCAATATGAAGGGGAATACGTTCAAAAAAGGCCAACCAGGCGGACAAGGCTAAGGTTCCTAGTAAACTAGAATAGAGGGACTTTGCTCCAAAAATTTTCCAAGCTAGGATGAAAAGGGGAATATTAATCAGCAGGTTCATGAGAGAAACAGGGATTTTAAAAAGATAAAAGGTGATAAGGGTAATACCTGTTGCCCCTCCTTCAAAGAGATGATGAGGAACTACAAAATAAGTCAGCCCAAAAGCATAAATAGCAGCACCTAGTAAAATGGTAAAAATGGGGTAAATTTTTTTAATCATAGGACACCTCTTTTCTTATAAGTTGATTATATCAAATTTTTACGGAAAATTTGATTGACTCCATTAGGATTTTTAATCTTTTTTTGATATAATTAGAAGTAAGAAAACCAATCTGAATCCTAAAATAGAAAGATTGATACTATGACAAAAATTAAGATTGTAACCGATTCATCTGTTACTATTGAACCAGAACTAGTGAAGCAATTAGATATTACGGTAGTTCCACTATCTGTAATGATTGATAATGTTGTTTATTCTGATGCTGATTTGAAAGAAGAGGGTAAATTTCTTCAGTTGATGCAAGAAAGTAAGAATCTTCCGAAAACAAGTCAACCGCCTGTAGGTGTCTTCGCTGAAGTTTTTGAAGACCTATGCAAAGATGGTAGCCAGATTCTTGCTATTCACATGTCCCATGCTCTTTCGGGGACTGTAGAAGCAGCACGCCAAGGTGCTAGCTTATCTACTGCCGATGTGACAGTTATTGATAGTTCCTTCACTGACCAAGCTTTGAAATTCCAAGTTGTTGAGGCTGCGAAATTAGCACAAGAAGGCAAAGATATGGCGGAAATTTTATCTCACGTTGAAGAGGTAAAAAACCATACAGAGCTTTATATTGGTGTTTCAACTTTAGAAAATCTTGTCAAAGGTGGACGAATTGGCCGTGTAACTGGATTGTTGAGCTCACTTCTCAATATCCGTGTTGTCATGCAGATGAAAGACCATGAGTTGCAGCCAATCGTTAAAGGTCGTGGAGCTAAAACCTTTAAAAAATGGTTAGATGAGTTGAGAACATCGCTCTCTGAACGTTCTGTAGCAGAGATTGGAATTTCATATTCTGGTAGTGCTGATTGGGCAAAAGAGATGAAAGAAAACTTACAAGCTTATGTTGAAGAGCCAATTTCTGTTTTAGAAACCGGTTCTATTATTCAGACTCATACAGGCGAGAATGCATGGGCTATTTTGGTACGTTACCATTCCTAAAAAAATAAAGAAAATGCGAATAAACAGCGTTTTTAACTTGACCTATAAGGAATTTTAGGATATGATTATATTTGTTAATTAGAAATTAATTTGGAGGAATCATTAACATGGCAAACAAACAAGATTTGATCGCTAAAGTAGCAGAAGCTACAGAATTGACTAAGAAAGACTCAGCAGCAGCAGTTGAAGCTGTATTCGCAGCAGTAGCTGACTACCTTGCAGCTGGTGAAAAAGTTCAATTGATCGGTTTTGGTAACTTTGAAGTTCGTGAGCGTGCTGCACGTAAAGGTCGCAACCCACAAACTGGTAAAGAAATCACAATTGCAGCTTCTAAAGTTCCAGCATTCAAAGCTGGTAAAGCTCTTAAAGACGCTGTTAAATAATCAGCCTTTAAAAAGCCTATCATATCAAGCATTTGAGCTTATGTGACAGGCTTTTTTGTTTGTTTTGGGGCATTTTTGGGGCAAAATATTATTTTCCCTTTGTTACTTGTTTTAGGATGATATCAATCTGCGTTTTCATTGTTTTATAAGAGAGATGAGTTTTTATTGTTTATCCGTAGGATGATCGACTATTTTAAATAATACTGTATTTCTAGCTTATACTCTTCTAAAATCTCTTCAAACCACGTCAGCTTCACCTTGGATTATATATGTGACTGACTTCGTCAGTCTTATCTACAACCTCAAAACAGTGCTTTGAGCAACCTGCGGCTAGCTTCCTAGTTTTCTCTTTGATTTTCATTGAGTATTATTTGTCTCAAGATCAAACTATGAAGATGGATAATCGCATTCTATGATATTTTATTGATTTTCAGTTGAAGTCATATCAAATATTTAAGTAGAAAGAAAAGTCATATACTGTCTATTGAAAATATTATAAATCGGATATAAAGACAGGTGAAATCTTCTGTGTTATACTAGAGATATGTTAGATTTGAAAGAATACGGTATTGTCATGTGGCCGGAGGAGAAGATTGTTTCTTTTCGTCAGAAACTCCTCAACTGGTATGATGGAAACAAGCGAGATTTACCATGGCGTAGAAGTAAAAATCCTTATCATATCTGGGTTTCTGAAATTATGCTCCAGCAGACTAGGGTGGATACGGTTATTCCTTATTACGAACGATTCTTAGACTGGTTTCCAACAGTGGAAAGTTTGGCAACGGCTCCTGAAGAGCGTTTGTTGAAGGCTTGGGAAGGTTTGGGATATTATTCTCGAGTACGCAATATGCAGGCTGCAGCCCAGCAGATTATGACGGATTTTGGTGGTCAATTTCCAAATACCTATGAAGGAATTTCCAGCTTGAAAGGGATTGGCCCTTACACCGCAGGCGCGATTTCCAGTATTGCTTTTAACTTGCCTGAGCCGGCTGTAGATGGTAATGTTATGCGTGTTTTGGCCCGTCTGTTCGAAGTCAACCATGATATTGGGATTCCAAGTAATCGCAAAATTTTTCAGGTAATGATGGAAATCTTGATTGACCCAGAAAGGCCTGGTGACTTTAATCAAGCTTTGATGGACTTAGGATCTGATATTGAGGCTCCTGTAAATCCTAGACCAGAAGAGAGTCCAGTGAAGGACTTTAGTGCGGCATATCAGAATGGCACAATGGACCGTTATCCAATTAAGGCTCCCAAGAAAAAGCCAGTTCCCATTTATCTAAAAGCCCTAGTTGTGAAAAATTCTCAGGGACAATTTTTACTTGAAAAAAATGAAAGTGAAAAGCTATTGGCAGGTTTTTGGCATTTCCCCTTGATAGAAGTTGATGACTTTTCGCAAGAAGAGCAGTTTGACCTCTTTCATCAGGTTGCAGAAGAAAGTGTGAACTTTGGACCCAGTCCAGAAGAGAGTTTCCAGCAGGACTATGACCTAGATGTTGATTGGCTTGATATTTATTTTGACACTGTTAAGCATGTCTTTAGTCATCGCAAGTGGCACGTTCAAATTGTAGCAGGTCAGGTGACTGACTTCCATGATTTTTCAGATAGGGAAGTTCGCTGGCTTTCACCAGAAGAGTTTAAGAATTACCCACTTGCCAAACCCCAACAAAAAATCTGGCAGGCTTATGCACAAGCCAACTTAGACAGTAGCAAAGACTAGCTATTGTGTCTTCTTGCTATTTTTTTGGTATAATAGTAGAGAAAAAGGTGAACATATGAAAAAAATATTAATTGTAGATGATGAAAAACCAATCTCGGATATTATCAAGTTTAATATGACCAAGGAAGGTTACGAGGTTGTAACTGCTTTTAATGGTAGTGAAGCGCTAGAGCAATTTGAAGCAGAGCAACCAGATATTATTATTTTGGACTTGATGCTTCCAGAAATTGATGGCTTAGAAGTTGCGAAGACTATTCGTAAGACGAGTAGTGTGCCTATTATCATGCTTTCTGCTAAAGACAGTGAATTTGATAAGGTTATCGGTTTAGAGCTTGGAGCGGATGACTATGTGACAAAACCCTTCTCAAATCGTGAGTTGCAGGCGCGTGTTAAAGCTCTCCTTCGTCGCACGGACTTGGCTTCTGTAGATAATCAAGAGTCTGATGAAAAGAAAACTCAGCCCTTGCAAATTAGGGACTTAGAGATTGTGCCAGATGCCTATGTAGCTAAAAAATATGGTGAAGAACTAGACTTGACCCACCGTGAATTTGAGCTCTTGTATCACTTGGCTTCTCATATTGGTCAAGTGATTACACGTGAACACTTGCTTGAAACGGTCTGGGGTTATGATTATTTCGGAGATGTTCGAACAGTTGACGTAACTATCAGACGTTTGCGTGAGAAGATTGAAGATACACCAAGTCGTCCTGAATATATCCTAACACGTCGCGGTGTAGGTTATTATATGAGAAATAATGATTAAACTAATTAAAGATACAGTTTTAACCAGTGATTTTATCTTTATCCTCATTCTCCTTGGCTTTATCTTAGTGGTGACCTTGCTCTTACTAGAAAATCGTCGGGATAATATTCGGTTGAAGCAAATTAATCAAAAAGTTAAAGACCTGATTGCAGGAGATTATTCTCAGGTATTGGATATGCAGGGAAGTTCTGAAATTACCAATATTACCAATAATCTCAATGATTTATCAGAAGTAATCCGCTTGACTCAAGAAAATCTGGAACAAGAGAGTAAACGATTGCACAGTATCCTCTCTTACATGACGGACGGAGTCCTTGCGACCAATCGTCGTGGCAAGATTACCATGATTAATGACATGGCTAAGAAACAGCTAGGTGTTCAGAAAGAAGATGTTCTCAACAAAAGTATTCTAGAATTGCTTAAGATTGAAGATGAGTATGAACTTCGTGATTTGATTACCCAAATTCCTGAGCTCATCATTGATTCTCAGGATGCTAATGGTGAGTATCTGAGCCTTCGTGTTCGCTTTGCCTTGATTCGTCGAGAGTCTGGCTTTATTTCAGGTTTGGTGGCTGTTTTGCACGATACGACTGAGCAGGAGAAGGAAGAACGCGAACGGAGACTCTTTGTTTCCAACGTTAGTCATGAGCTACGTACTCCTCTAACTAGTGTGAAATCTTATCTTGAAGCCTTGGATGAGGGAGCTTTGTGTGAAACTGTAGCACCAGACTTTATTAAGGTATCTCTAGACGAAACCAATCGTATGATGCGCATGGTAACTGACCTCCTTCATCTCTCTCGGATTGACAATGAGACCAGTCATCTGGATGTGGAACTGATTAACTTTACTGCCTTTATTACTTTTATCCTCAACCGTTTTGATCAGATAAGAGGGCAGGATGAAGAGAAGAAATACGAACTGGTGAGAGATTACCCCATTACCTCGGTATGGATTGAAATTGATACAGACAAGATGACACAGGTGATTGATAATATTCTCAACAATGCTATTAAGTATTCGCCAGATGGTGGGAAAATTACAGTGACCATGAAGACGACTGATGATCAGATGATTTTGTCTATCTCTGACCAAGGTTTGGGTATTCCTAAGCAGGATTTACCACGTATTTTTGACCGTTTTTATCGTGTGGATCGTGCTAGAAGTCGTGCCCAGGGTGGAACAGGTCTGGGACTGTCTATTGCCAAAGAAATTATCAAACAACATAAGGGCTTTATTTGGGCCAAGAGTGAATACGGTAAGGGATCAACCTTCACCATTGTTCTCCCTTATGATAAGGATGCAGTAAAAGAAGAAGTATGGGAGGATGAAGTAGAAGACTAGAATGAGTGAAACAGGCTTTAAATACAGTATTTTAGCGTCGGGTTCCAGTGGAAATTCCTTTTATCTGGAAACCCCAAAAAAGAAACTTTTAGTGGATGCAGGTTTGTCGGGCAAGAAAATTACCAGCCTACTTGCTGAAATTAATCGCAAGCCAGAAGACTTGGACGCCATCTTGATTACCCATGAGCATTCAGACCATATCCACGGAGTGGGTGTTTTGGCTCGCAAGTATGGTATGGATCTTTATGCCAATGAAAAGACCTGGCAAGCTATGGAAAATAGTAAGTATCTTGGCAAGGTGGATTCTTCGCAAAAGCATATCTTTGAAATGGGCAAAACCAAAACCTTTGGAGATATCGACATCGAGAGTTTTGGTGTTAGCCATGATGCAGTCGCACCGCAGTTCTATCGCTTTATGAAGGATGATAAGAGTTTTGTCCTGCTGACCGATACAGGTTATGTTAGTGACCGTATGGCAGGAATTGTCGAAAATGCAGATGGCTATCTTATCGAGTCCAACCATGATGTAGAGATTTTACGAGCAGGATCTTATGCTTGGCGACTCAAACAACGAATTCTATCGGATCTAGGTCACCTTTCTAACGAAGATGGTGCCGAAGCCATGATTCGTACCTTAGGAAATCGCACTAAGAAAATCTACCTTGGACATCTATCCAAGGAAAACAATATCAAGGAACTGGCTCACATGACCATGGTCAATCAGCTGGCTCAAGCTGATCTTGGAGTTGGAGTAGACTTTAAGGTTTATGATACCTCACCAGATACCGCCACACCCTTGACAGAGATATAAAAAAGAAGGCGAGCGCCTTCTTTTTTATAAATTAGTAGATATTTGTTGTGGTATAATGTTTAAAAATGACATAGGAGAAGTAGTGTGAAAAGAAAATGGTTATTTAAGGATTACTATGATACAACGATTATCATACTTGCGTTGATATCTGTTGTTCTAGTCTTGCTTGGATTTGCTGAGATGGTCGATTTGGACAATCCTCCGTACAATATTATTGATTTACTACTTTGGGGTGTTTTCGTGGTAGATTATGCCTGGCGGTTCTTTTTAAGTAAAGGGAAATGGCGATTCATAATTGAAAATATCTTTGATCTGCTAGCTATCCTGCCTTTAAATGCTATTTTTACAGTGTTTCGATTAGGGCGTATCTTCCGCCTAGCAAGGCTGACAAAATTACTGAAACTGACTCGTTTACTTAGAATAATTGGACTTACAGGTAAATTAGAAAGAAAAATTAGTAGATTCTTACGGACAAATGGCCTGATTTATATCTTGTATGTAAATATCTTTATCGTGCTAGTAGGAAGTTCAATTTTATCTGTAGTTGAAGAAAAATCATTCTCAGATAGTCTTTGGTGGGCTCTTGTGACAGTAACCACTGTTGGTTATGGTGATATTGTTCCAGTTTCCCTTTTTGGGAAATGGATAGCTGTTTTATTAATGTTGGTAGGGATTAGTACAATAGGAATGTTAACAAGTACCTTAACGAACTTTTTTGTAAAGGAGAATCCAGACGAACAGATACAATTTGATAAACTCCAAGATGAATTATCTAGTCAGAGAATATTAATAGAGAAACAATCTGAAAAGATAGAAGAACTACATCGAATGATAAAAGACTTAGTTGAAAAAATATAATAAAGGTGAGACAAAACTTGATTCGAGGAGAAATCAAGTAAGTCTTGACACAATAAAACGCATAATATCAAGGTCTTTCTGGAACCTTACATTATGCGTTTTTGTGATTTTTATTAGAATGGCAATTTCCCAGCGAAAGCACCTAATTTTTTCTTAGTCGTTTCATCGATTTGTTCCAGAGCTGAGTTGATGGCTTGAACAGTCATATCAGCAAGGGTTTCAAGGTCTTCTGGGTCAACGACAGCTGGATTGAAGTCAATGCTGACAACTTTCTTATCTCCAGTTAAGGTCGCTTGAACAAGGTCTTGAGCAGATTTGCCAACAAATTGCATAGCAGCAAGTTCAGCTTGGCTTTGTTCCATTTGTTTTTGAAGTTTTTGTGCTTGACGCATCATGTTTTGCATGTTCATCATGGTGATTTATAGTTTCCTTTTATCTTATTTTCCTTCTTATTTTATCAATTTTGAGGTTAAAAGTCTATTGTTAGTATAAATCTTCTAACATTAAATTTTCTGAAAATTTATTAAAAAATGGTATAATGAAACGTAAAATTAATTCAAGTTTCCTGAACCGATAGGAGTAAACAATGAAAAAACTAGGTTTTATCCTTTTATCTTAAGCCTTGCTATTGACAGCTTGTACTAATAACCGAGCTAAGTCAAGCAACACAAGTGATTCATCTAAGGTGACAGCCTTGTCTGAAGATAAGCAAAAAATGCTTGATAAGGCCACTGCTGATTATAAAACTTTTGTTCAAGAGCAAATCGATAAGCTATTGACAGATACGGAAGGCTTTGTCAAACTGTTGAAAGAAGGTAAGTTAGAAGAAGCTAAGAAGGTTTATCCACTGATTCGTATGTCCTATGAGCGTTCAGAACCGATTGCCGAGAGTTTTGGTGAGTCAGATGTCAAGATTGACTTCCGTTTAGCAGACTATATGGACGAAAACAAGACAGAAGAAGGTTGGTCTGGTTTCCATCGTATCGAGCGTATCCTTTGGGAAGACAATACAACTCAATGAACTGAAAATCAAGATAAGGAAGACTAAACATTGTTTAATAAAAAAACTTTGTTCTCTAGAAACCATCGTGTGGCTAGCTAGAGTGCAAGGTTTTTTTGAGTTTTTTATGAAAATGAAGATTGTATTCTTTATGAATATAAAGTATGATTAAGAGCAGTGGACATTAAAATGATGATTTTGAGTTTTTGTTATTTTTGCTTTGTAGCAAGGTAACATAGTCACTTTTGGTGTAGAATAAGTGGGAAAGAAAAACAGTTCTTTGGGTTTGATCGATAAAGTAAAGCAAGATATATTGCCCAATAATTTTTCCTCTTGTGGGGTACTTACTGTTGATTTTTAGTCCTATTTTTTCATCTGCATCAAAACCAGCTTCAGGAAAGGTTTCTAAACTTTTTAAGCCGTCTAAAATTTTGGTCACAGTATTTTTAGCAGACTGGGGTGATAAAAGAACAGTGCTGATGTAGTTATGGATACTATCAATTGCCTGACTCACTTCAGTAGATAGAATCACTTTATAAGCCATATCGTAACCTCATATCGTCTAGGGAAGTCCCTTGTCCGGATTCGTATTCTCTTAAGGCGCGTTCCGATTGGGCTTGTAGTTCCTGAATCAATCGTTCACGGTGTAAATCTTCTGCAGTTTTTATTGGCAAATCCTGTTCGAGAACAATCTGCTCGATAAAAAGACTAATAGCATCCGTCATAGTCATTCCTTTTTCCTTGATGATAGCTCTAGCTTGTTCCATTGATGACTCGTTGATTTTAAAATTGTATTGCTTAGTAAGTGATGTCGTCATGGTACACCTCCAATCTATACTATATATAGCTAGTATATATCTTTTCTATTTTTTAGGCAAGAAAAAACTCTATACTCTGGAAACCATTGTGTGGCTATCGAGAGTGCAAAGTTTTTTTGAGTCTGGAATATGAAAACAGCAGTTAATTTCAAGAAACAAAAAAAGAACAGCCGAAGCTGTCTTTTTATCATTATTTGAGACCGTATTTTTTGTTGAAACGATCCACGCGTCCATCTGCTTGAGTGAACTTTTGACGTCCAGTGTAGAATGGGTGTGAGTCTGATGAAATTTCCACACGGATCAATGGGTAAGTTTCGCCTTCGAACTCAACTGTTTCGTTAGAGCGTTTTGTTGAACCGCTAAGGAATTGGTAACCAGTAGTTGTGTCCATGAAGACAACTGGGCGATATTCTGGATGGATATCTTTTTTCATTTTGCAATATTTCCTTTCTGCCATGGTCTCTTTGCGAGCCATAGATTGTTACCATACTAGTCTATCAGATTCTGAAAAGTTTGGCAAGTATTTTATCAATTTTTAAGCAAGTTTTTTAACTTTTGGTAGATGATTTCGTTTTCCTCTAGGCTATAGGAATTAGCACCACTTGCTAGAGGGTGACCTCCACCATCATGTTCCTTGGCAATTTCATTGATAGGATGGATTTTACTGCGTAAGCGAACACGGTAGTGGCCATCAGCCTGTTCTACAAAGATTCCCCAGAGACTGACGCTATCAATCCGACCAGGAGCTCCT
Source organism: uncultured Streptococcus sp. (assembly GCA_963527735.1). Classification (GTDB taxonomy): domain Bacteria; phylum Bacillota; class Bacilli; order Lactobacillales; family Streptococcaceae; genus Streptococcus. Next base: position 10,768 of record CAURTM010000016.1, on the reverse strand, counting down.
ACAATAGCGGCAGTTTCAGCATCGGTGACATTGAATTGTTTTAAGATTCTCTGACTCAGGATAACGCGCGCCGCACCATTTTCATCCACTTCCAGATGGTCGTAGATGTATCCTTGCAGTTTGGCAATTTTGTAGCTCATAGTGTCCATTTTGCGAGTGAGAGACGCAAAGTCAAAGTTATGTTCTCTCAGATAAGCCGCCAGGCGGAGGGTTCGTGCAGTGGTAGAAGGATAAAGGAAGCGACCTGTATCCCCAATAATTCCTGCAAAGAGCAACTCAGCAGCACGATCTGATAAGGCCAGTTGGGTTGTTTGGGCAAATAGGGTAATCATCTCGCTAGCACTGCTAGAATTAGTATCCACCCAAGATAGGCCACCGTATACATCATCATTTGGATGGTGGTCAATCTTAATGAGAAAATCACCTTGACTATAGCGCTTATCATCAATACGAGCAGTATTCGCCGTATCACAGACGATGACAAGGGCACCTTGGTAGGCACTATCTTCAACAAGATCCATTTCAGCCATCCAAGTAAGAGTTGGTTCATCAAAACCAACGGCTTTGATGGTTTTTTCTGGGAAATGATGTTTGAGAAGAGCTTTCAATCCCACCTGACTTCCCAAGGCATCAGGGTCTGGTTTCATATGACGGTGAATGATAATCGTGTCGTATTCTTTGATTTTTTCTAAAATTTGATGGCAAATGTCCATAAATAACCTCAATTCTTTCTCATTTCATTGTAGCACAAGAATTTTTATTTTTAAAATGAAAAAGATGTGATATAATGGAGAAAGATAAATTGAGGAGGACGATATGGCATTAGCAAAAATTGTATTTGCCAGTATGACCGGTAATACCGAAGAAATTGCAGATATTGTAGCAGATAAATTACGTGACTTGGGCTTGGATGTCGATGTTGATGAATGTACAACTGTTGACGCTTCAGACTTCTTGGAAGCAGACATCGCTATCGTTGCGACCTATACTTATGGCGATGGAGAATTGCCAGATGAGATGATGGACTTCTACGAAGACCTGGCAGACCTCAACTTGAATGGCAAAATCTACGGAGTGGTCGGTTCAGGTGACACCTTCTACGATGAATTCTGTAAGGCTGTTGATGACTTTGACCGTGTTTTTGTGTCAACAGGAGCAGAAAAAGGTTCAGAGTGTGTCAAAGTTGATCTCTCTGCTGAGGAAGAAGACATTGAACGCTTGGAACAATTCGCAGAAGAATTGGCTGCTAAAGTAGGATAAGCATAAACGTGCGCTGATGTAATCAATCAGTGCATTTTTCTTATCGTGAGTTGGGATTTTACTAGCCTATTTGGTGGCTTTTTGATACAATAATTCAAATAAAGGAGGAGACTGTATGGATTTAGATATTATTCGTCAAGAAATTGATCAAATCGACGACCAAATTGTCAAACTGTTAGAAGAAAGAATGCATTTGGTTGAGGGGGTAGTTGCCTATAAGAAAGCATCAGGTAAACCGATTTTAGATACCAAGAGAGAAGAAGTTATTTTTGAAAAGGTTAGAAGTCGTGTAGAGGACAAGAGCTATCAGGAGACTATTGTAGCGACTTTTTCGGACATACTCAAACGTTCGCGTGATTATCAGGATCAAAATATCAAATGAAAAAAGAACAATTTTATCCGCTAGGGATTTTTCTAGCTGCTATGTTGGGCGGACTTGTGCGCTATCTAGTTTCCACTTGGTTACCAGCCAGTCCAGACTTTCCTTGGGGCACTCTCTTTGTCAACTATCTAGGCATTTTCTGCTTGGTGTATCTTGTCAAGGGTTATCTGGTCTATAAGGGGACTAGTAAAGGCGTTATTTTAGCACTGGGGACGGGCTTTTGTGGCGGTTTAACAACCTTTTCCAGTCTCATGCTTGATGCTGTGAAACTACTGGATACAGGGCATTATCTTAGTTTAGTTATGTATTTGCTTTTGAGCATCGGTGGAGGCCTACTCTTGGCTTACTATTTGGGGAGGAAGAAATGGTAATCGTCTATCTTGCAATCGCTTGTGGTCTTGGAGCCCTAGTACGGTATTTCTTTTCCCGCTATAATCAAGCTTCTAAATTGCCACTTGGAACGCTAATAGCCAATCTTTTGGGTTGTTTTTTAATTGGATTATTCTACAATCATGTGGAATCTAAGGAAGTCTATGCTATTCTAGCAACAGGATTTTGTGGTGGTTTAACGACTTTTTCGACCTTGAATGATGAACTGCAAAGACTGCTAAGTGATAAGAAGGTATTTTATTCTTATTTAGCTTTGACCTACCTAGGTGGTTTGGTTGCGATTTTTTTAGGAATTCTGCTATAAATTTCTTTACTTTTTTGTGGAAATTTGGTAAACTGTATCTTGTGTGTAATGGACGCACAAAAATACAGTTTATCCGCTGAGGAAGATTCCTCAAGATTGACAAAGATAGGAGAATAAAATGAATCCATTAATCCAAAGCTTGACTGAAGGTCAACTTCGTACTGATATCCCTGCATTCCGTCCTGGTGACACTGTCCGCGTACACGCGAAAGTTGTCGAAGGAACTCGCGAACGTATCCAGATTTTTGAAGGTGTCGTTATCGCACGTAAAGGTGCTGGCATCTCAGAAAACTACACAGTTCGTAAAATCTCTAACGGTGTAGGTGTTGAGCGTATCTTCCCAATCCACACTCCACGTGTTGAAAAAATCGAAGTTGTTCGTTACGGTAAAGTACGTCGTGCGAAATTGTACTACTTGCGTGCACTTCAAGGTAAAGCAGCTCGTATCAAAGAAATCCGTCGTTAATTCGACTAAAAAACTCTGCTTTTTCAGCAGAGTTTTTATCTAGCTCCCTTAGTTCAATGGATATAACAACTCCCTCCTAAGGAGTAGTTGCAGGTTCGATTCCTGCAGGGGGCATTTTTAGTAAATTAAGAAAAATAAAGAATATTCAAAGTGTTTATTTATAGGCAATCATCACAATTTAGTTTTTTAAAATAGGTTAGTGTTTTTTCTTTGACTAATTCATAATCAAAATTTTACAAAAAATTATATTTTGATCAATGATTACAGAATAAAGTGGATCTGCATAGTAACTTTGACATCTATTAGTTAAAAAATAAGGACTTCCTTTGTTAGAATGTCCTTATTTTTATTATGGAATTGGACAAATGAGGTAAAGGTTCAGATCTATGAACTCAGAAAGTAAGTACAAAGCTTTAAACAGCTTTCAAAAAGATTTGGTGTGGATTTTTTGGGCTAAGGTATGTGACAAAAAGAATTGATTGTTATGAAATAGAGAGACTAAAAAATGGGGAAAATCGTTATTGTTCCCCTGAATTTGATATGTTGTAAAAGATTATTTCTGGTCTGTTAAATATATCAATAACAAAATTTAAACATGATAGTCTAATATCTAATCCATTTAAAGTGAATACGTTTATCAATCGTTTGAGTAAGAAAATCTCAAAAGAAGATGGGATAGGTTTTCAAAGGTAACAGATCTAGTCATTGCTTATATATAATTTGTATCTTTTGGTTTATTAATTTGTATTTAAAATTTAATCATGTTACAATTGAAATTGAAATCGAATAGAAAAGGAAAATGCAAACGTGGGTACACTATTAGCAACAAGATTAAAAAATAGACGAAAAGAATTAAAAATGTCTCAGCGAGAATTGGCTGAGGGGATATGTAAACAGGGACAGATTAGTCGATTAGAGAATGGAGAATTTACTCCAGGAGCAGACTTTTTATATGCTCTGTCGAAGAAGTTAAAAGTTAGTATAGATTATTTTTTTAATGAGCAGATTGTAGAAGAGATTGATGAGTTATCAGAGTTTAAAAAGTTAGCCCAGACATTTATCACAAATCGAAATTATGAGTCTTTGAAATATATATATGAATTAGAGAGTGTAAAGGTACATCGCTTGTCTCTAGTAAATAAATTTTATATGGAGTGGATAAAATCTCTTATAGATTTTTATTTCTATGGGCAAAAAGAGGAGGCTGTGGCAAGATTGGAGAAGGTACTGTCTCAGTTAAATGTAACTGACCTGTTCTACCTTCAAGTTTCAAATACTCTATTTAATTTTTATTATGATATTGAAGATTTAGAGAGCTTTAATGAAATTCGAGAAAAGTTAGAGTGTCAAGTAAATCAACTCAAGTTAAACACAATCGAAGAATTAAACCTTTCTATTAAATTTAATTATAATGTTTGTCGCTATCTATGGTTGCAGAATAATACTGAAGAGGCTATTACTAAAATCACAGATACGATAAAGCAATGTAAGACGTATAGAACAACATATCTTTTGGCTGATTTGTATGTGTTGATGGGAAATGTCAGTAAGAATTTTTCTTCTAAAGTTGCAGTAAAAGAGTACTTTGAAACAGCTTATTTCCTTTATAAGCTTGAAGGAAATATGTCAATGGCTCTTAAAATCGAGCATTATATTGCAGATATAACAGAATAGTAAAGACGATGTTCAATTAAGCATCGCTTTTTTAATCCAAAAAGATACAAATATGTATTTAATAAAAATAAATAAAAAATATTATCAAAATCCTTGACAGTATTATATTGAAGTGCTAAAATGAGTGCAAGAAAATATTAGGCTTTTTGTCCATAAAACATCTACAGAAACTTACTATAGACTGAGTTAATGTAAAAAGACTTCAGCCTTTGAAGAATTGAGAGGTAAACTTAATGAATGAATTAGAAGTTAGATTTGAACTCAACGATGAGAGAGATTATAATAATGCTATTTCATATTTAGAAAAATCTTATAAATTTAAGAGTGAAAATAAGCAAGTTGATGAATATTTTAAAATAAAAGGAAGAGAATTTGAAAATGATGAGGTAGGTAGCTTTATCTACAGAATTCGTCAAGAAGATGATAATAGAGCAAGTATTTTCACAAGAAAAGATACGATAAAACAAGGAATGTGGAGTGAAAGTGAAATAGAGTTGGAATCTGAAAAATTAGAATTTGTAAGGAATATCTTGCAAGATGGTTTTTCAAATATTTTCACAATAAGTAAATATAGAAAGACTTATCATGACGCATTAGAAAATAAAACGATTAATCTAGATAGGATTGATGGTCTTGGATTTTATCTTGAGATAGAGATTTTAGGAGATTTTTCAAAAGAAGATTATAATAATTTTTATGATAAAATGTGCGGAGAGTTCTCGTTTTTAAATTCAAAAATAGAAACAAAGGGCTATGTCCAATTAATGAGAGAAAAAAATGGACGTAATTAAAATTATCAAATAGTCTTGTTGAGATTGTTTACTCAATTGCTGGATTTGGAAGTTTGATAGCAGTAACCTTTCTTTCTACTTTTTTGAATAAGAAGGATGCCTTTATCTTGATGAATGTATCAATGGCAACCATCCCACTTGTCATTATGGCAAGCGGAATGGTAGAAAATTGGATATTTTTTGGAATTTGTTATTCAATTTTGAGTGGATTAATTACAATAGCTTCTGTTTCGATTACAACAATACAGCAGCAAGAAAGTACTGTGTATAATATTGGAAAGATACTTTCTAGTTCTTTTGTAATAGCTACCATTTTTGCTCCTTTTGGAGGGATATTGGCCGCTTATTTTAATTGGCTTTTAAACCCGAGATTAAGTCTAGTTATTTTGGGATTACTAAGTAGTTTATTGGTTATTCTTATAAAGAGTTATGAAAAAAAGCTAATTAAGAAAAGCACTGCAATATTTATAAAGTAAGATTAGTGAATCAATTATCATTAGAAAAAATAATATTAATTTGTAGTAAAATAAAAAATTGAAAAAGGTTTTACATAATGTACTACCTTTTTCAGATTTAATAATTATTAAGGGGATAGAACTAGAGACAAAAAATACTGAATCTTAAACTGCACACCAAAAGTAAGATTTTTTCTGTCTAACTTTTGGGGTCAGTACAGTATCTATAACTTCTGGTGTGCTTTTCTATATTCAAATTATTTTATAGTACCCATGTACGGATGGCATGGGCTACGCCTGATTCGTCATTAGATTTAGTGATGTATTTGGCGATTTTTTTGATTTCTGGATTTCCATTTTCCATGACAACGGGATTTCCAACGACTTCCAGCATGGCACGGTCATTTTCTTCGTCACCGATAGCCATGGTTTCATCTTTGGTCAATCCGAGTTTTTCAGCTAAGTGAGTAATGGCTGAACCCTTGTCAACATTCTTTTTAAGGAGTTCGAGGTAGAAAGGAGCAGACTTGTTGATAGAGTAGCGTTCGTAAAATTCCGCTGGTATTTTTTCAATTGCAGCATCCAGAATCTCTGGTTCATCGATGAACATACATTTGACAATTTCCTTGTCAGCCATTTCTTCAGGAGTGCGGTAGAAAATAGGCATGCTGACGAGGGTTGATTCGTGCACAGTGTATTTTCCGATATTGCGATTGGCTGTGTAGATGCCGTCCTTGGTAATAGCGTGCATGTGGACACCGAGCTTACGACTGAGAAATTCCATATCCAGATAATCCTCATAGGTCAAGGATTCGCTGATAATCTCATGACCAGTCGCAGTTTCTTGGACAAGGGCACCATTGAAGGTCACAACATAGTCACCCTCGTCTCTCAACTGCAAGTCGTCCAGAAGTTTGGCAACACCTGCGATAGGGCGGCCAGTTGCAATGACGACTTTGACACCAGCTTCTTTGGCATCTTGGATGGCAGAAAAAACTTCAGGAGTGATTTCCTTTTGACTGTTGACTAGGGTTCCGTCAATATCGACGGCGATAAGTTTAATACTCATAAATTTCCTCTTTTAGTTTTTATTTGGGGTAAAATGATCGTTCTCAATCAACTGTAAAAATTGCTGGGTAATGCTAGCAAAGATACTGTTTTGGTCTAACATTTCTTTCGGGAAATAAAAACGATTATCTCCGTGGCGACTGCCAGCAAGGGATTGGACGATAGGAGACAGGCTAGAGAGTTCGGCCAGTTCTCCATTTTTTTGTAAAATCTCAATCTGTGTCCGTGGATTTTCAGATTCGGGACGATAGATATCATAAGGGAGGTCAAAGTTCTTATGAATGGCAGTATAGTAGTCGGGATCAAAGCCAATGTCCTCAACCAATTTTCTCATGCTAGCGAGTTGGTCTTGGTCTTCTTGTGAAAAGGTAATGGATTTAAAGACCTTGCGGTTGACAAAGCGTTGCGATAAGTCAGCAAGAATCTTGTCAGGACTGGTCATCCATAGCTGGAAATAGGTGTTCATAACCCCATCATCCAGAGCCAGATAGTCAGACAAGGTCACATTTTTTTCAAAGAAAGGCAGGAGATGTGGAGATGTTCGTGCAAAGAAATCTTTGTCTTTAGGATAGAGTTCCTTGGCGCGTTTGAGGAGATTCTGTAGGAGAACTTCCATGGCGCGTGTTGCTGGGTGGAAATAAACCTGCATGTACATCTGGTAGCGACTGAGGACGTAGTCTTCGATGGCATGCATGCCATTGCGCTGAAAGGCAATACCGTTTTCGATAGGACGAATGACTCGGAGGATGCGAGTCAGGTCAAATTCCCCATAGGACGCTCCTGTAAAATAGGAGTCGCGCAAGAGATAGTCCATGCGATCTGCGTCAATTTGACTAGAAATGAGTTGTACGACCTGCTTGTTAGGATAGGTATGGTCTATGACACTGGCAACTTTTTCTGGAAAATCGGGCGCTACTTGTAGCAAGACTTGGTGAATCTCTGTCTGAGGACTTTGAATAATCTCCTGAGTAATAGCTTCATGGTCTGTATCAAAGAGATGTTCAAAAGTATGGGAGTAGGCGCCATGCCCAAGGTCATGTAGGAGAGCAGCTGTCATAGTCAAGAGAGACTCGGCAGGATTCCATTCCTCAGGATATTTTTCTTCAAAAATCTCTGTGATACGTCGTGCAATTTCATAAACTCCTAGACAATGAGAGAAGCGGCTATGCTCCCCACCGTGGAAGGTATAACTGGAAGTTCCCAGTTGTTTGATACGGCGCAAGCGTTGAAATTCTTTTGTATTGATCAAGTCGTAGATGATTTGATTATTGACATGGATGTAGTTGTGAACTGGGTCACGGAATACTTTTTCGTTCATATGACCATTATAGCAAAAAGCTAGAGTTTTTGGTAAAATAGTAGGACAAGAGACAAGAAAGAGGACCTGATGTGAAGATTCGGATGCGAAATACGATTCAGTTTGATGAGCAGTTGGAAGTGATTGACCAGCTTTATGACGTGGAAGTGCATGAAAAAGGAGATTATAGCTACTTGCTTTTTTATAATGAGGAAAAGGAAAAAGTAGTGATTAAATTTCATGGTCAAGAACTGGTGATGAGTCGATTTTCCAATCCAAAGACCATTATGCGCTTTTTAAAGGATAGCGATAGTTTAGCCTATATTCCTACACCTATGGGCATGCAGGAGTTTATCATCCAAACGAGCCATTATCAAGTAGATGGGCAAAAGATTGAACTAGATTATCAACTACAAAATCAAGAGGGACATCCCTTTGCCAGCTATCAATTGGAAATTACTTGGGGCTAGGCTCATGTCTTTTTCAAATTTACCTATCTATCTTCTCGGATTGGCTTCCTAATGTGGTAGATTAGGCTATTTTTTGGTATAATAAAAGTTATGGAAATTGAAAAAACCAATCGTATGAATGCGCTCTTTGAATTTTATGCGGCGCTTTTGACAGATAAGCAAATGAATTATATCGAGCTCTACTACGCTGATGATTATAGTCTTGCTGAGATTGCCGAAGAGTTTGGTGTCAGTCGTCAGGCTGTTTATGATAATATCAAGCGGACAGAAAAGATTCTGGAAGATTATGAGATGAAATTGCACATGTACTCGGACTACATTGTCCGCAGTCAGATTTTTGACCAGATTTTGGAGCGCTATCCCAAGGATGACTTTCTGCAGGAGCAGATAGAAATTTTAACAAGCATTGATAATAGAGAATAAGAGGAAGAAAAATGGCATTTGAAAGTTTAACAGAACGTTTGCAGAACGTCTTTAAAAATCTACGTAAAAAAGGAAAAATCTCTGAATCTGATGTCCAAGAGGCAACCAAAGAAATTCGCTTGGCCTTGCTTGAGGCCGACGTTGCCTTGCCTGTTGTAAAGGACTTTATCAAGAAAGTTCGTGAGCGTGCAGTCGGGCATGAGGTCATTGATACCCTTAATCCTGCGCAACAGATTATTAAAATCGTTGATGAGGAATTGACAGCTGTTTTAGGTTCTGATACGGCTGAGATTATCAAGTCACCTAAGATTCCTACAATCATCATGATGGTTGGTTTGCAGGGGGCTGGTAAAACAACTTTTGCAGGTAAATTGGCTAACAAACTCAAGAAAGAAGAAAATGCCCGTCCCTTGATGATTGCGGCGGATATTTATCGTCCAGCTGCCATTGATCAGCTGAAGACACTGGGTCAACAGATTGATGTGCCTGTCTTCGCTCTTGGAACAGAGGTTCCAGCTGTTGAGATTGTACGTCAAGGTTTGGAACAAGCCCAAGCTAATCATAATGACTATGTCTTGATTGATACGGCAGGTCGTTTGCAGATTGATGAGCTTTTGATGAATGAGCTTCGTGACGTGAAAGCATTGGCTCAACCAAATGAAATATTACTTGTAATTGATGCTATGATTGGTCAGGAAGCGGCCAATGTTGCGCGTGAGTTTAATGCTCAGTTGGAAGTGACTGGGGTTATCCTTACTAAGATTGATGGTGATACTCGTGGTGGTGCTGCCCTATCTGTTCGCCACATTACTGGAAAACCAATCAAGTTCACTGGTACAGGTGAAAAGATTACAGATATCGAAACCTTCCACCCAGACCGTATGTCTAGCCGTATCCTTGGTATGGGGGATATGCTCACTTTAATTGAGAAAGCTTCTCAAGAATACGATGAGCAAAAAGCCCTTGAAATGGCTGAGAAGATGCGTGAAAATACCTTTGATTTCAATGATTTCATTGATCAGTTGGATCAGGTACAAAACATGGGACCAATGGAAGACTTGCTCAAGATGATTCCAGGTATGGCAAATAATCCAGCTCTTCAAAACATGAAGGTGGATGAGCGCCAGATTGCGCGCAAACGTGCCATTGTATCTTCTATGACGCCTGAAGAGCGTGAAAATCCAGATTTATTAAATCCAAGCCGTCGCCGTCGTATCGCTGCAGGTTCTGGAAATACATTTGTCGAAGTTAATAAATTCATTAAAGACTTTAATCAGGCTAAACAACTCATGCAGGGTGTTATGTCTGGTGATATGAACAAGATGATGAAGCAGATGGGAATCAATCCAAACAACCTTCCTAAAAATATGCCAAATATGGGAGGAATGGATATGTCTGCCCTTGAAGGAATGATGGGACAAGGTGGTATGCCTGACTTGTCAGCTCTCGGAGGAGCAGGAATGCCAGATATGAGCCAGATGTTTGGTGGCGGACTCAAAGGTAAAATCGGTGAATTTGCTATGAAACAATCCATGAAACGCATGGCGAATAAAATGAAAAAAGCGAAGAAGAAACGCAAGTAAGATAAGGGAAGGCCGCAGGGCTTTCCTTTTTTATACTCTTCGAAAATCAAATTCAAACTACGTCAGCGTCGCCTTACCGTACCCAAGTACAGCCTGCGGCTAGCTTCCTAGTTTGCTCTTTGATTTTCATTGAGTATTAGAAAGAAGAATAAAGGTCTATTTTGAATTTGCAAAGAATGATATAATAGTAGAAATAGTCTAACAG
>CAURTM010000015.1:0-28183 GCA_963527735.1 uncultured Streptococcus sp. | reverse complement strand
GTTCTTTTTCTTCGATTTTTAAGACCACACGGTCTCCTAATGGTTTCAACATCTGTTTTCCTCCATGATGAGATAGATAGTATTAGCACTCTTTATATCTGAGTGCTAAATCATAGTTCTATTGTATCACTTGGTCAGAAATAGTCAAGGAAAAAGTCTGACTTTCTCAAGATAAAAAGCCTGAGAGCAACTCAGACTTTTTAATGTTTAAAATGGCAATTCCTCCTCTTCCAAAACCAAATCTGCCAAATCCTGTCCTGCATTATTTTCACGCATGGCACGTTGAGCACGACTTTCCAAGAGTTGGAATCCTGTGACAAGTACTTCGGTCACATAGTTCATCTGACCATTTTTCTCAAAGCGACGTGTACGTAATTCCCCATCCACTGAAATAAGACTACCTTTGGTTGCGTAGCTTGCCAAGCTTTCTGCTAGCCTACCCCAAAGGACCATATTGACAAAGTCAGCTTCACGTTCACCGTTTTGATCTTTATAACGACGGTTCACAGCGATAGTTGCTCGCGCCACTGACTTGTCATTGCTGGTTTTGTGCAATTCAGGTGTAGACGTTAAACGTCCAATCATGATAACTTTATTATACATATTTTCTTCCTCCTACTTATCTATTCGTAGGAAATCAAAAAAAGTTACAGAAATTTGTAACTTTTCGAGGAAATTTTTTACTTTTTATGAACCATGAAACCTGTCGCCTGTTGATTGGCCATAATGGTCATATCTGTAATCTGCACACGACGAGGTTGACTGGTCACATAGACTACTGTGTCTGCAATATCCTGAGCTTGCAAGGCTTCGATTCCTTGGTAAACGGACGCAGCCCGCTCTTTGTCACCATGAAAACGTACTGTAGAAAAATCTGTTTCGACAATTCCAGGCTGAATGGTTGTCACCTTGATATCCGTTGCGATGGTATCAATTCGCAGTCCATCTGAAAAGGTCTTAACCGCTGCCTTGGTAGCTGAATAAACTGCTGCACCTACATAGGCATAAATCCCTGCGGTTGAGCCCATATTGATGATATGTCCTTGATTGGCTTTTACCATTGCTGGCAAGAAACAGTGAGTGACTGCCATCAAACCTTTGACATTGGTATCCAGCATGGTCAACATATCCAACTCTTCATAGTCTTGATAAGGTGCTAAACCTAGAGCCAGTCCGGCATTGTTGACCAGAATATCAATCTGACCTATCGTTTCTAGAATATCAGAGCAGACAGTCTTTACCATGGTCATATCCGTGACATCTATTGGAAAAGTCCAAACTGTTTGATTTGGAAAAGTTTCTGCAAACTCCGACTTGAGGGCTTCTAGTCTGTCTATCCGTCGTCCAGTTAGAACGACATTCTCACCCTGCTCCAGATAAGCACGCGCAATCGCTTCACCAATTCCTGATGTCGCTCCTGTAATCACTACATTTTTTGCCATCTTATTTCCTTCTAGCTGGTCTATCAGATATTAACAACTTCTTAGGCAGTCCAGTGTTTAGCTGGGTCAAATGGAGTGCCGACAACTTGGTCTTCTGATAATTCAATAACCCCACGTTTTTGCGGAGCATTTGGCAAATGCAATTCACGAGGGCTACACATCATGCCAAAACTCTTTTCGCCACGAAGCTCACCTGGGAAAATAAGATTGCCTTTGGGCATCATAGCTCCTGGAAGAGCTACAATGGTTTTCAACCCAAGACGCGCATTAGGAGCCCCTGCAACGATTTGCACTGTCTTGTCACTCGCGACTGCAACTTGGCAGATGTTGAGGTGGTCACTATCTGGATGGGCTACCATCTCGACAATCTCACCAACAACAAACTTAGGTTCCTTGTCATTGACAATTTCTTCTGTAAAACCTTCTGCCTGCAACTCTTGGTTTAAACGTGCTACTTGCTCATCTGATAAAAAGACTTGACCGCGCTCTGCAATTTCAAATAAACTTGAAACTTCAAAAATATTCCAAGCCACTGTTTCCCCATTTTCTTTGAGGAAAACACGGGCTACCTTGCCTTTGCGCTCCACATCCAGTTTGGCATCTCCGCTGTTTTTCACGATGACCATAAGGACATCACCGACATGTTCTTTGTTATATGTAAAAATCATTGTTTCTTTTTTCTCCTATTTCAGTCCTGCTAAAAAGTCATTGATTTGTTGCTTGCTTTTACGGTCGCGATTGACAAAACGGCCAATTTCCTTGTCCTTTTCTAGAACAACAAGGCTAGGGATTCCGTAAACATCCCAGAGTTTAGCCAAATCCATATACTGGTCTCGGTCCACTCGAATAAAGGTGAACTCTGGATTGGTCTCCTCAATTTCTGGCAAGGCAGGATAGATATAACGACAATCGCCACACCAGTCTGCCACAAAAAGAAAGACTTTTTTGCCATCTTTCTCTACTAAAGATGCCAATTCTTCTAAACTTGCTGGTTGTATCATAAGACTTCCTCCTCATAGACCAGGTCTTCATTTTCATAGACAAAGGTATAATGACGGCCATCCTCAAAAATGACGCCACCAACCAAGCTCTCTAGACTACTTTCATAAACTTGAACATAGAGGGTCGCAATTTCCCCCATATCTGAAAAATGGTCTCGCACAATCGCTGTCAACTCTTCCTGAGTCTTCATGAGCTTATGGTCATCTGCAACTTTTTTCGTAGCAAGGGCAAGGCTCCCAATACCAAGCAAAGCCAAGCCTGCCATCCACATTTTTTTAGCTTTCATACCATTCATTTTAACACAAAAAAGGCTTTAGGACAAATGAGGAAGTAGCAGAAAAGCAAGTAAAAAGCCCCTTCCTTTAAGGAAAAGGACTTCTTATACTCAATGAAAATCAAAGAGCAAACTAGAAAGCTAACCGCAGGCTGCTCAAATCACTGCTTTGAGGTTGTAGATAGAACTGACGAAGTCAGCTCAAAACAGCGTTTTGAGGTTGTGGATAGAACTGACTTGGTTTGAAGAGATTTTCGAAGAGTATTATTCTTATTGCCAGGCACCTGAGTTGCCAACGTAGTAACCATCAGGTGTGTAGGTATTGCGAAGCATCTTACCTGATGAAGCTAGATAATACCACTTGCCATTATCTTTGACCCAATCATTCGCTAGCATGGCACCAGAAGAACTTACATAATACCATTCTCCCTTGTCATAAACCCAAGTGCTTGCTTTCATGGCTCCTGAAGCTGATAAATAGTACCACTTGCCTTGATCGTAAAGCCAGTCACTCGCAATCATGGCTCCTGATGATTTAAAGGCATACCAGTTGCTACCTTGATAGAGCCAAGTTTGATTGAACATGACTCCTTTATCATTCATAAAGTACCAAGTTCCCTTGTCTTAAACCCAATCCTTCTGCACTAATTGACCTTGTTTTTGATAGTACCAGTTTTGGTTTGATTTTAGCCAGCTTTCTGCTTTTACAATCGGATAAAGTTCTTTGAAAGATCCTCCATCATCATATTTATGACTGATAGATTTTGGTTTTTCTAGTTTCAACTCGTCATTATCATAATCTGCCCAAGCATAGACTTTTTGACCATTGACAGTCTCTGGTAAGGTAGCAGTGTAAGTCTTGGTCTGATAATCCCATTTAGCATCGAGGTAAGTGTATTGATTATTTGATTCTTCAATACGATAGTAACCTCTCTTTCCACTATCATTATGAATATCATCCACAACTTTCGTTGACCAGGTCTTCACTTCGTTTCCGCTCTTGGCCTCTACCTTGATATCTCCTCTATAGCCATATGGAACATAGAAATTCAGGTAACGCCCTTCTTCCCCGATCATAGACTTGTCCTTTTCGTGACCTAGGAAATTGACAGTCTGATCTTGACCATTGAGACTAACTGTCCACTCGATTTTCTCGGTTTTTGGCAAATCCAAGACTTTGATATCCACTTCATGACCATTGTTAAACCGAAGAATCTTGCCATCTTGATACTGTACTCCACACTTAACAACCCATTCTTCTTTAAGCTCAAATGCCTGCCCTGAATGTGGAAAAGCCAGTAAAGCTAGACCAGCTAGAGACAAACCAAATAATGTGATTTTTTTCATCGTAGATCCTCCTTAGGATTTTTTATGTTAATTATATCACTATGTTTTTAAATTGCAAATATTATCCTAAATATGCAAGCAAAAAACCTCTGAGATTCTTCTCAAAGGTTCTGATTTGGCTAATTACTGTTCTCAACTGCTGCAGTGACAAAGGCAGTGTAGAGTTCTTCTGGGCGGTTTGGACGACTTGAAAGTTCAGGGTGATACTGACACGCTACAAAGAATTTATTTTCAGGAATTTCCACAATTTCGACCAAACGATTGTCTGGAGAAACACCTGAGAAGACAAAGCCTGCTGCCTCAAACTGCTCACGGAAGGCGTTGTTAAACTCATAACGGTGACGGTGACGGCGTTGCACCACTTCTTGATTGTGATAAGCAGCCGCTGCCTTAGAGCCACGTTTCAACTTAGATGGATAAAGCCCCAAACGAAGGGTTCCACCCATATCCTCAACATCAATCTGATCACGCATGATATCAATGATAGGGTATTTTGTTTCTGGTGCAAGCTCTGCAGAATTGGCACCTTCAAGACCCAAAACGTGACGAGCAAACTCGATACAAGTCAACTGCATTCCCAAGCAGACTCCCAACATTGGAACATCATTCTCACGCGCATAGCGGATGGCTTGGATTTTCCCTTCAGTACCACGTTGGCCAAAACCTCCTGGTACGATGATTCCGTCCGCATCAGACAAAAGCTCTGCCACATTCTCTGCTGTCACATCATTGGCATTGATCCAATTGATTTTAACTTCTGCGTCGTTGGCATAACCAGAGTGTTTCAAGGCTTCAACCACAGAAATGTAGGCATCTTGCAACTCAACATACTTACCGACAAGGGAAATCTTGACTTGTTTCTTGAGGTTCATGACCTTGTCCACCATAGCTGACCATTCTGTCATATCCGCTACTGGTGCGTCTAATTTCAAATGATCACAGACAATTTGGTCCATACCTTGAGCCTGCAAGTTCAATGGAATTTGGTAAAGGTGTTCAACATCCAACGATTCGATAACGGCTTCTGGTGCCACATCACAGAACTGGGCTAGTTTGTTTTTAATTCCTTGACCAGCTGGCTCTTCTGTACGAATAACCAACATATTTGGCTGGATTCCCAATCCACGCAATTCTTTTACAGAGTGTTGAGTTGGTTTGGTCTTCATTTCACCAGCAGCCTTGAGGTAAGGAAGCAAGGTTGTATGGATGTACATAACATTATCCGCCCCCACATCTGCCTTCATCTGACGAAGGGCCTCTAAGAATGGCAAGGACTCGATATCTCCTACTGTTCCACCAACCTCTGTAATAATGACATCAGAATCAGTCGTTAGAGCGGCACGCTTGATTTTTTCTTTCAAAGCATCTGTGATATGAGGAATAACCTGAACAGTTGCCCCAAGGTATTCTCCACGGCGTTCCTTACGAAGAACTTCACTGTAAATTTTACCAGTTGTCACGTTGGAATATTTGTTGAGATTGATATCGATGAAACGTTCATAGTGACCCAAGTCCAAATCTGTCTCAGCTCCGTCATCTGTCACAAAAACTTCCCCGTGCTGGTAAGGACTCATGGTTCCCGGATCGATATTGATATAAGGGTCAAACTTTTGAATAGTTACTTTAAGACCACGATTTTTCAATAGACGACCCAGACTTGCTGCCACAATCCCTTTCCCAATAGACGATACCACACCACCAGTTACAAAAATATATTTCGTAGACATAGATTCCTCTTTCTAAAATGCTCAAGGCCTTGTTAACTACGAGGGGACATAGAAAACAAGACCCTACTAATAAGAATAATCTGGGACGACTGCACCAGATTCACAACTAAAATACAAGAAGATAACTTCTTGAAAAAACAAAAATAGCTCCCTAAGAACTAGGGAGCCCCGACCTCTAAAAGAGGTGCCCGAACAATATGATACCTAAAAATAGGATAATTGTCAATAGCTAACTTTTATTCCTCGACGTTTTCAGAATCATCGTCTGAAAACTCGTCGTCTTCTTCGTTGAGATCCACGTCTTCACCCAAGTCATCTGGGGCGATTTCGTTGATTTCTGCATCGTAAGCTTCCACTTCATTTTTCTCATCATCTGGATTTTCATCATCATATGAAAGAGCTGGATCTGCTTCGTATGCATCTTCGTCTTCTGGATCATCCGCATTGTAGTCAATGGCATCTGAATCGCCATCCATGAAGGCATTGACACGTTTTTTCTTAGCTTTTGGTGCTACTTCATCGTCATCACTTTCTTCAAGAGCGATGATTTCTTCATCGATTTCGTCCACACCATACCATGAACGAAGACCCCATTTGTTGTCTCCAAGTGAGATGAAGCTACCGTCAAAGTTCAACTCTGTGTAGAACAAAGGCAAAGCTTCACGGATATCGCTGTTTGATGTTCCAAGGTAGTTTTGAATTTCGTTTACAAGATCGCTAAAATGCATCTCATGGTCGCGACCACGAAGTTCCAAGATAGCACGCGCTACCTCAATCATAGATAGTTCACTTTTTTCTTGCCCAGCAAATACTTCTAATTCCAAAGCGTTTCTCCTCATTTATACTACTATCGCCAGAGCGAACAGACTCTGACCTCATTTTATCATTTACTCTTTATTTTACGATAATTTTACGGAATAGTCAAAGGTTAAGGGGGGGGGAAAGTGATAGGACTTTTATTTCTTCGCTACCCAGCCGATGGCATCGTAAGGTGGGGTTTCGGTATCAATCCAGATAAATTCAATACCAATTTCCCCATTTTTAAACTTAGTCAAGCGAATACCGTTGATTTCCAGTTCATTGAGTCGTTGACTTGTCAAGACTTCTCTTTCTTTCAACTGGAAAACACCACGTAAAATCCAATTCCCAAGGATTTCTTGCTTATCAGTTGACTGAATCGCCTTACCAGCTTCTTGGTTGATATAGGCATTGATGACATCTCCAGAAGATAAGAAGCGTAGCTTAAAGGTTCTTTCTTCTTTGGATAGAGCTAGTTTTTTAGTGCCAGGTTCAAAAGTCCCAAATCCAGAACCAAAGAAATCTGGTCTTTCATCGTGAAAGTTTTTCGAGTCAGGCAGAGGAATGTAAACTTCACTAACTGGACGGTACACTAACTGCTCAATTTCTTTAATGAGTTTTCCATTGCCTGTCTTGTGGACAAAGTTAATCAAGTCCTCGCGAATAGCCTTCATCTGAGCTTTTTCTTCCTTGCTAGTCCACTTTTTCAAGAGAATTTCCTCTAAAGAGAAGGTCACAAAAGCTAGTTCTTCTGGAGCCAGACAGTCCTTAAATTTATCCTGAATCTTTAAAATCCGTGGCAAGCGATCTTTTTTGGCTAATTTTGAACCCCCGTTAAAGGCATTGAAACCAGAGTTTTCTTCCACATTTCCATGTTTATCTGTGATAGCCCAAGACACTGTCTCTAAGATATCAGTTTTATGCTTTTCAGTTGTCAGTAAATGAAGATTTTCAAATAGCGAAAAAGGATCTTCAATATAATGGACGTCCCAAGTGTCTACAATAATGTCTTTATTATTAAAAGTCATGTGGAGCTGACTGTCAGCTGCCGTGTACTTGTAGTGATGTTGCCCATCCGTAAATCGAAAATTAGTTGGATTGTTTTTGGTAGTTGACCCTTCAATGACCAGATTATCAATATCAACTGGTAAATAAGATGTTTCACCGACAAAGATCCTTGGATTTTCTCCTTTTGGTGTCGGCATCAGAACGTGATAAACAGCTTCAACATTGACCGAATCTGAGTTAAAACCCTTAATTTGTGCCTTAGAAGATTCGATTCTCTGATTTCTTAAGGTCGCAATCTTTCGTGCCAACTCTTCATAGCGTTGATAGTTTTTCTTGTCTGCTGTTGCTTTATCTGCTGAGATATCTGCATGAAATTTGATATCACCCAGCAATTCTGTCCAATCTTGAGAGTCCTTCTTAAACTGGGCGATTTTTTGATCTCCAGAATTGATTCCAAAAGACTTAATACCCACTAGGTATTTATGATTTTCATCCACAACGACAGAGGCATCATAGGAAGTATTGGCAATATCTTCCCCAACAGCATTAAAAGCCTTCTGGAAAACAGTCTCTTGAAATTTAGAATTAACAATTGGAGCAACATAATTCTCTGTTTGTCCCTCATCTTCTGATTCTGCCTTTTGAGAGAAAGCTTGGCTCAAACTAGCGAAGTTGGTAATTAAGGTTTTGTATTTTTCTTTTTGTTCAGACTTTAGATGTTCCCACATAAGCACCCTCTTTTCTATTTTCAGTATATCAAAAGAAGATTAGTTTTTCACTAACCCTCTTATATATTCGTTAATTAATACTGTAAAATTCGAGATTTCCTCGTTTTTTAACCAATTTCAAGTAATCTTCACCAGACAGAATAGCTAGACCATCGTCATAAGACTTGATTTTCTCAAGAGCTTGGTCATAGCTATCCGCAAAATCCTTGACGTAGGACTGGCCCTCAAATTGACCATTCATCTTAGTGTAGATAATGGCGAATTTCCCTGAACGGTCAAGTTGAGATTGCCCTTGGCTCTCATTTAAGGCCATAGCAACATTCTCAGCGATGCGTTTAATCACGGGAACAACTACACTATTTCCAGCTTGCTTGTACAACTGACCGTTAGAAACACCTTCTGGGATTTTAAAGGATTTAGGATAACCTTGAACATTAAAAGTTTCTTTCGGTGTCAGCTTACGAATCTCCCCACTGTCCGTTAAAATCAATGGAACGTTATGTCCACCTGTTCCCATATTGGCTGTCAAAGTAGGGACAACACCATTTTTATTTTCACGGACATATTGACGGCGCCACTGGTAAACCGTATCTTGACTGGCGACTTCAAATTTCAACTGGTCGTAGAAATTTTGCTTACCTTCACGGTAGTAGTAGACCTCGTCTAACTTATCGCCAAAGTTAATCACATCCTGAAGAGAAGTCGTCAGCTTGATTTCCTCTGGAAATTCAAATAAGTCATAGGCTTCCTTGGTATCAAAACCGACAATGTAAATCCGCTCACGATTTTGTGGGATATTTCCGTAGTCTTTCCCATTGAGAACCTTCCACTTGATAAAGTAGTTGTTCTCGGTCAAGGCTTCACGAATAACCTTAAAGGTATTACCATGGTCATGACCGACCATGTTCTTAACATTTTCAATGAAAATAGCGCGAGGTTTACATCCCTCAATCATGCGAAGTAACTCAAAGAAAAGATCGCCACGATCATCATCAAAGCCTTTGCGATAACCCGCGATACTAAAGGCCTGACAAGGGAAACCTCCCATAATCACATCCACGCGCTCAGCGGGAATATCCTCTGGCTGAACATCGTGAATATCACGACCATCCAAATAGGTGTCTGGATGGTTTAACTGATAAGTCTGACGCGCATACTTATCAAATTCATTGGCATACACCACTCTGAACTCGTTGGTCTGTTCAAATCCCAACTCAATTCCCCCAACACCTGAGAAGAAAGCTGCAATGTTGTACTTCTCAGGTCGGTTCGAACTTACAGAATTTGTCATGTAGTAACCTGCTTTCTAAAATATTAGTAATAATATATCTAACAAAAATATTTTGTGTGGATATAATTAGTTATTGTAATAATAATTTTAAATATTACTTCTTTTTCCAGAGTTTTTCTAATTCTTCAAAATTAATATCTTTCCAACTCTCTTTCCATAATTGATAGTATGGAACATCTTTAGAAGAAGGTTTATTTTCACAAACATCAATTTTTACAATCGATGGTAAAATCGTCGCTTCTCCCATGAGTAGTGCTTCGCCCGTTGCTAAGCTAGGTAATTTATCAACGATCCCCCCCATAGAATCTGGCAATAATTGTCTTACATAAGATTGATCTATAGGATTTGTTAACCTCATTGTTATGAAATTACTGCACTGTGAGAAAATTGTTTCAGAAATTTCAGAAGGTCTTTGACTAGCTAAAAGTAGAGTAACACCATATTTTCTTCCTTCTTTTGCAATTCGTTCTATTGACTGGCGAGAAGCTCTGTACTTAGTTAGAGAGCTCTTAGGCACATACTTATGAGCCTCTTCATAAACTAATAAAATAGGTACGTCACAAGCTAGATTATTACTACTACTAAATTGCTTATAGTAATATCCATACTCAAACATAATTCTTGAAATCAAAGAAACAGTTATACTCAATACATCAAACGGTACCCCACTCAAATCAAGAATAGTAACATTAGTCAGGCAAGCTTCAGTATATCCGATAAGCTGTTTTAAAACTGATTGTAATGTTTCCCCCTCTATTCTATCACCTAACAAAAACTCCAACCTTTTATCATATATCTTTGACTCTAACCGACTAATATAATTTGATAATTTACCATTTAATGGACCAGCCTTTGTCTGCCCTTCCCTTGCTCCAGCAATTTGTTCTTCATTTTTTTCATAAGCATATTGTAGAACTTCTCGAATATCAAAATAAATTGGAGAATCAAAATGTAATTTTTCTTTTTCCTCATCTGATCCCATAAATTGATTTTTTTTACTTTGAATCACAGACTTTTTAAAAATGTTTCTTTGATTATGATCACTTCCCTCAGTATCTAAAAATAATTCTTGTAACTCATCACTATTTAATAGCCAATATGGTAAAACTAGATCATCAACATTGATAAGCCTAGCATTCGGGAAAGCACTTTGATATTCATTATGAATATCAAAGATAAGTATATGTGAATTATTTAGTCCTTCATATTCACCATTTTTAGAATGTATGGCATTTTGAACAACTTTTGCAACTGTGTGAGACTTACCCGAACCAGTTGAACCAACAATAGCAATATGCTTATTGAAAAATTTATTTCCCTCCACAGGAATCTCAATCTCATTATTCGATGATAACGAAGAGAATTTAAATTTAAGTTCATCTTTTATAGAATTTTCAAAAATTAACTTTATTTCTTCAAATTTCGCTGGTTCAACCGATTTAGGAGGAATAGTTATTGTATCACTTCCCCTTACAAATTTATTTTCTTCATCAATCATCCCCAAAGGTACAGCTTCAATAATATATTTAATATCAATTCTCTCATCAATTTCAATAGGCTCAATACAAAAATTTTCTATTGTAGCTATTAATGCCAAATCATTTTCATCAGCAATTCTAAGATATGAACCAATTTTCAATTTTTCTTCTGCAATCTGAAAATCCGTGATTGACTTCACTTCAATTTTAATTTTATTAGGTTGTACTGAAACAACTTGAGCATTTAAATTATCCATGTCTTTCTCCTATATAATATCCAATATATCTATAATTTGTCGAATATTAATTTTTGAATAATCTCTATTATCAAGATTACCAATCTCTAAATTTAATTGATTACTTTTATTAAATATATATAAATTGATTGGTAATTGGTCAACTCTTTCTACTTCCACCAACTTTTGTAGAACAATTGATAAATTTATAGGATGTTCTAGTATACGTACTGAAATTCCATTAAATTTATCAGGTTTAATTAACATTTCTTGAAATCTAAATTTTGAATTTTTAAACGGAAATCCATCTTTAAAAAAACACCCATCCTCATATAACTTTTCTTTTAATTCAGTTACAAAATCAACATTTAAAGTGTTATATAAATAAACATAAGGACTAAATTGATGTATCAAACGAGAATATTTCCTTGAAATTTCTGAAATTACATTTTTAACATTATTTACACTCTCTCCTTGACAGTCAAGTATGAAAAATCTATGTGCCGGTGATAAATTTGATACTCTTGGAAAATATTTTTTATGTATGATTTTTTTATAATTTTTCCACTCCAGCAATTCACTCATCCATCTTTCAAAATAGTAGTTTTTAGTTTTTATTCTATCCCAAAATTCTTTTTTTGAAATTTGACGCTTTTCAATATTATGTTCACATGCTAAGTCTTTAATTATTTTAAGAGCATTAAAATAAATTAATTCAATATCTTCTTCACTATAATCACTTAAATCATTTTGAATTTTAGATTTTATTTTTTCTATTTGATTTTCATAACTATCAGCCTTGATGTCTATAAAAAGATGATTCTTAAAATCTTCAATATCATCATCTTCTACTGTTTCCTCAAATATAACTTCTCCCTTTTTATTTTTGATTTGATAATTTGAATTTCCTGATTCATCTATAACTCCAAATTTACTAAAATCTAAAAAATATGTTTTTAGATTTTCCGTTGTTAATTCCAATAGCTTTTCATGCCCTTTTTTATAATAGCCGTATAGTCTATAAGTGAAATTCTTATCTTTAGGCTCAGTTCTATTTTCTAAATAATGTCTAAACATTAATTGTATTGGCTTTCTTATAATGCTGTTATCAAAATCCGTTTTTTCATAGTATTTACATTGAATAAAGTTTCTTTCATCACTATTTTCAATATCAATGTCCTCAATTCCCTCAATAGTAACCATGTCTGTCTCGTTTGATTGCTCCAAAATCTCTAAAATCGATTTGTCAAACTGATAAAAATAGCCCTTTATAGTACTAATTGCTGATCTCGGTTTACTCATTATTTACCTCACTATATGATGACTTTCTTCCTATTATATCAAAAAACACGGCATTCAGCCGTGTTTCTATGTTTATTTCACCAACTTCTTCATCTCATCAATACGTGCTACGGTCGCATCGTATTTAGCTTGGTAGTCGGCTTGTTTGTCGCGTTCTTTTTGGACGACTTCTGGTTTGGCATTGGCTACGAAGCGTTCGTTAGAGAGCTTCTTGCCGACCATATCCAGTTCTTTTTGCCATTTAGCCAGTTCCTTGTCGAGACGAGCCAGTTCTTCTTCGACATTGAGGAGGTCTGCCAGTGGCAAGTAGATTTCTGCTCCTGTGATGACGCTTGACATAGCGAGTTCAGGTGCAGGGATGGTTGATGCGATTTCCAAGTGTTCTGGATTTGTGAAGCGTTTGATGTAGTTGACATTGCTGTTAAAGAAGGCTTCCAAGTCGCTATCGCTAGTCTTAACAAGGATGGTGATAGGCTTGCTTGGTGCTACGTTTACTTCCGCACGCGCATTACGAACGGCACGGATCAAGTCTTTGAGACTTTCGACACCAGTGTGAGCCGCAAGGTCTTCAAAGGCTGGGTTGACAGTTGGGTATTCTGCTGTAACGATAGAGCCTTCTGAGATTTGTCCAAAGATTTCCTCTGTCACGAATGGCATGATTGGGTGAAGGAGACGAAGGATCTTGTCCAAAGTGTAAAGGAGAACAGAACGTGTGATGACTTTCTCTTCTTCGTTATCGCTATAAAGGACTTCCTTGGTCAACTCAACGTACCAGTCCGCAAACTCATCCCAGATGAAGTTGTAGAGGATGTGACCAGCCACACCAAACTCAAACTTATCAAAGTTGGCAGTTGCTTTTCCGATCGTTTCATTGAGGTTGTGGAGAATCCAGCGGTCTGTGACATTTCCAGCTTCCTTGTTAACAACTTTTTCGACATTGGCAGTTGCTTGCTCAAGGGTCAAGCCTTCATTGTTCATGAGGATGTAGCGAGAGATGTTCCAGATCTTGTTAATGAAGTTCCATGAAGCATCCATTTTCTCGTAAGAGAAGCGCACGTCTTGACCTGGTGCAGAACCGTTTGAAAGGAACCAACGAAGGCTATCTGTTCCGTACTTATCAATAACATCCATTGGGTCAATCCCGTTACCGAGAGATTTCGACATCTTGCGTCCTTGCTCATCACGAATCAGACCATGAATCAAGGCATTTTTGAATGGCGACTTGCCAGTAAATTCCAAACCTTGGAAAATCATTCGAGATACCCAGAACGGGATAATATCATAACCAGTCACCAAAGTTGATGTTGGATAATAACGTTTGAAGTCTTCTGAGTCGACATCAGGCCAGCCCATTGTTGAGAATGGCCAAAGGGCAGAACTGAACCAAGTATCCAAGACGTCTTCGTCCTGAGTCCAACCGTCACCTTCTGGAGCTTCTTCGCCGACATATATTTCACCCTCAGCATTGTACCAAGCAGGGATTTGGTGACCCCACCAGAGCTGACGAGAGATTACCCAGTCGTGGACATTTTCCATCCATTGGAGGAAGGTATCGTTGAAACGAGGTGGGTAGAATTCTACCTTGTCCTCTGTGTCTTGGTTGGCAATAGCATTCTTAGCCAATTGGTCCATCTTAACGAACCATTGAGTAGACAAGCGTGGTTCAACCACAACACCTGTACGCTCTGAGTGACCAACACTGTGGACACGTTTTTCGATTTTAACGAAGGCACCAATTTCTTCCAACTTGGCAACGACTGCCTTACGAGCTTCAAAACGGTCCATACCTGCAAACTCGAAGGCAAGCTCATTCATGGTTCCGTCGTCGTTCATGACATTGACTTGCGGCAAGTTGTGACGTTGACCAACCAAGAAGTCGTTTGGATCGTGGGCAGGCGTGATTTTCACAACACCAGTACCAAACTCAGGATCCGCGTGTTCATCCCCAACGATTGGGATTAATTTATTAGCGATTGGAAGGATGACGTTTTTACCAATCAAATCCTTGTAGCGTGAGTCTTCTGGATTGACCGCAACCGCAACGTCCCCAAACATGGTCTCAGGACGAGTGGTCGCAACTTCAAGGGCGCGTGAACCGTCTTCCAGCATATAGTTCATGTGGTAGAAGGCACCTTCGACATCCTTGTGGATAACCTCGATATCAGAAAGGGCTGTGCGAGCTGCTGGGTCCCAGTTGATAATAAATTCACCACGGTAGATCCAACCTTTATTGTAAAGGTCCACAAAGACCTTACGAACGGCTTTTGACAAACCTTCGTCAAGGGTGAAACGCTCACGAGAGTAGTCGACAGAGAGCCCCATCTTGCCCCACTGTTCCTTGATAGTAGTGGCATATTCGTCTTTCCATTCCCAGACCTTCGTCAAGAAAGATTCACGACCCAAGTCATAACGCGTAATGCCTTCACCACGCAAGCGCTCCTCAACCTTAGCTTGAGTGGCAATCCCCGCGTGGTCCATACCAGGAAGCCAAAGCGTGTCGAAACCTTGCATGCGTTTTTGACGGATGATGATATCTTGCAAAGTTGTATCCCAAGCGTGACCAAGGTGAAGTTTCCCAGTTACGTTTGGTGGTGGAATCACGATAGAGTAAGGCTTAGCCTTTTTATCGCCTGAAGGCTTGAAAACATCGGCATCAAGCCATTTTTGGTAACGA
Organism: uncultured Streptococcus sp.; assembly: GCA_963527735.1. GTDB lineage: Bacteria > Bacillota > Bacilli > Lactobacillales > Streptococcaceae > Streptococcus. The sequence continues at coordinate 12,876 of CAURTM010000015.1, read as the reverse complement.
CCAGCCTCAACCTCGGCTGGATTGTATTTAGGTGAAAGTTCTTTAGACATGTGTTTGTCCTTTCTAGTTAATATCTTTAAATAAAATTAGTATGTAGAAGATAGGCCTTGATTCAGCACATCTGACTTTTTCAGTATCTTCTATTAGCAAAAAAGAAACTGTATAAAAATTTTACATTAACTTTCTCTCATTATCTTCAGAATATGTTTATCAAAGTCCGATAGAATTTTTTGAGTTCGGTTAAATTTTTCATACTCCTGGATGGCTTTTGAGTCTGCTTGTTTCTTGGAAATACTTCCTTTTCCTTCCAAAATTTCATACTCATTAAAAGATAGAAAACGATCAATACTATCTGCCAATCCTCGCATTGTAAAAGTATTACGTCGCTCAACCAAACCCTCGATATAATCAAAATAGGCTGTAACAGTTCGCTCTAGTTGTCGAATTTCTTTTTCTTGCAAATAGTTTTTAGCCACCGTTACATCTGATTTGAGCACTCGTCCATCAGGTGCATTCTTCCAAGACGTTAATCCCATTTTTTCTTTACTAGCATCGGCTTGCTGATAGATAATTTCTGCAGCAGTACTTCCAGTAATTGCATAATGAAATTTATTTTGCACCATGGCATAGAAATTTTTAGTAATATCTGAGTTTCGATCATAATCTATGGCACATTCAGCAAAGATATCCGTAATTTGTTGATAGATTCGGCGCTCGCTAGAACGAATAGAGCGAATTCGTTCTAAAAGTTCACGGAAATAATCTTGTCCGAAAACTGTCTGTCCTTGTTTCAAGCGTTCATCATCCAAAACAAAACCTTTGATGATAAATTCTTTCAAAGTCTTGGTTGCCCAAATTCTAAATTGAGTAGCCTTACTGGAATTTACGCGATAGCCAACTGAAATGATAGCATCCAGATTGTAATATTCAAGTTCACGCCGGACAGTTCTATTGCCCTCTTGTTGAACCTGTGCAAATTTTGCACAAGTTGATACCTTATCCAACTCACCACTATCATAAATGTTTCTCAAATGCTTTGTAATGACACTTCGTTCAACTCCAAAGAGCTCTGCAAGACCTTTTTGAGTCAACCAAAGATTTTCATCCTGTAAAAGGATATCTAGCTGAACGTCGCCATTTGGTGTAGTATACAGGATGAAATTAGAAATTTCATTCAAAGCAACTCCACCTCCTCCCATCAATAAACAATTACTTCTCATTTTTAAATTTTATACCGTTTTCCTTCAGCTTTTTAACGGTTACGGGACCAATTCCCTTCAAAGCAAGAACTTCTTTTTCAGTCCATTTTTTGAAATCTGAAGACGTACGGATCCCATTTTCAACAAATATGTGAACAAAATCCATCCGAATTCCCTTCATCTTTTCCTCGCTCATAAAGGAGTAGCAGTCGTTTACCTTGGATAGATTTCTTATCATACTGGAATGATTCGAAAATACTGGTTTACGACGGAACTTCTTGGCCTCGTTTGTTAGAAATTTTGTTAAAATAATATTTTCTAGTAAATAATCGAACAGAGGATACAAACTAGCTTGTAGCGATTCAACTGAATTTGGACAATAGCATTCTTGATCTTCTATATCTATAACCTTGAATTGCCAATCTTCCTCTATAAAGAATTCAACAGCTTCATCATTGATTTCCACTAATTTTGCAAATAGCTGACTTGCTTCTTCAATTTTTCCTTGAGAAAAAGCAGAGATGATGGCATGAATAAGAATGGTATCGTCCCGTTTCCCTTTATTTAATTCTTCACGGTAGAAGCGCTCAACCTTTAGTTCCTGACCGGTAATATGATACAAGGAAAGCATACAGAAGACAAAATTAGGAGGAAAACGTTCTGGTCGCTTACTTAAGTATAAGTTAACCAATTCCAAAGCCTTAAAATAAATTTTTTCTGTCATATAATATTCAATCAGAAACATCAGAGCAGACAGGATAGGGCGTGCTTCAAAATAATTCCAACTATTGTATCCGTTTATTTTCCATTTTTCTAAAACTAGAATTTCAAAATCCAATACTTTTTTAAAAGTTGACAAATCAAAATCTTCAACTTCTGATAAGAATAAATGAAAATCAGCAGCAAAATAATCTGGATTTATTTTTAAAACTTGTTTTAACAGTTTATTTCGCTTCTGTGTATTTGGAGTATGCATAGCTTCTCTAAATAAAGCATGATCCTGATTCCAATCAAAAGTCCTATTTTTCCGTTGGTAATTGATTAGCTGAACATCTGGATACTCTCCGTATTCATCAGCATATTGCATCACTGCTGTATGTAGTTCATCGAAATTTTGAATGGTCCGACGTTCTACAAAAGTTGGATTTTTGGCCATGATTTCTGTCCAAGCAGCCTCTTCTTCAGAAATAACTTTGATATCCAACTTTTGCTGGCGTTTTAATTCTTTTTTTCTATTTTTCTTTTTAGCCATCTATTTTCTCCTCTAATTCATCCTTCAATAGATTCGACTCAACTGACTTAGATATCCTTCAGGACTCAGCTACAGCCTTGAATGGGAAATCTAAGCTTCTTTGTGATTCGTTTGCTTTGAAGGTTGTCCCCCCAAAGCGTGACCAAGGTGAAGTGTACCAGTAACATTTGGTGGTGGGAATCACGATTGAATAATGCTTATCCTTTTGATCTCCTGAAGGCTTGAAAATATCTTCGTCAAGCTATTTTTGATAACGACCAGCCTAAACATAGGATGGAGTGTGTTTAGGTTAAAGTTGATTAGACATTATTTTTTCTCCTTTTATGAATATTTCTTTTATATCTACGATTTATTAATACACTGTGCATGTTGTCACGATACACGTAATATCCATTATGGGTGTTTAAATAGAAATACTGTAATAACCAAATTATAGCCTTCCCAATAACTAATGATAATATGAAACAAACGAAAATAATTATAGTTGAGGCAAATAATTCAGACATCCAATCAGCTGCGGGAGTTATAAATTCGACCAATTTCATCTTAATCTTTAAACCCCAAATAATTTCGATTAACTTTGGAATAATACTCAACATTAATAGAGTAAGAAAACTATATAGTTGAGTTCGATAGAGGTGTCTATCCATTTTCTCAGTTCTTATTGGTTTTTTCTTATATTTTTTTGTATCAAATTGAGAATTTATTTCTCCAATTAGACTAGGAATTAATATTGGCAAAAACCAGGTTAAAGCATTTATTAATTCATTTTCAACTTGATTAAATATTGCTAACAACAATATACAGATTGTTCCAGTTAGCCATGATGCTATTACTTCTTTGGTATCTTTTGCACCATGTCTAATTAGATTATGAATTCTCCACCAGAATATTAAATAAAGCGCAATAAATGAATTAAATATAAAAATGTCAGTTATTAAATCGGAATGAAAATCAATAGCTTTAGAAATAAAGTAATAAATATAGATATAATACCATAAAAACGAATTAATAAGCATCGTGGCATATACATTCCATAGTGTCTTTCCCTTGGAGATATCTATTTTATTAACTTTTTTAAATATCTTAATTGATATTATAGTTTTTATAACAGATAATACCAATGGTAATATTAAAAGTATTACAATGATAAGCCAGTTATTTATGTGATTTTTACTTATGCCATAATTAGTAAAAAAATATTGAGATAAGTTGATTAAAGTTGATTCAACTAGATTTAGGTTATAAAGAATGTAAGTCAAGATTCCGCAAAATATTCCATCCCATGCGTTCATAAAAGCTAAAGATTTAGTACTTTTAGTAAGAAAAACTCTAAACTTATTAAATCGATTTTTATAGTTAAACACATATATTAGTATCAAGGCAAATTGTAAAATTATAACTAATTTAAAATCGGTAAGACAGAATATAATTAGAGATATTATTGGAAAATACGTTAGCGCATACATAAGTATTTTCCAAGTTTGAGCAAAAAGATTCCTCAATCTATTGTCAGTATTAAAATAATACATTAATTTCAATCTTTGCCTCCTAAATCTAATCTAAAGGTTGGTAAATCAAAATCTTCAACTTCTGATAAGAATAAATGAAAATCAGCAGCAAAATAATCTGGATTGATCTTTAAAACTTGTTTTAACAGTTCATTTCGCTTCTGTGTATTTGGAGTATGCATAGCTTCTCTAAATAAAGCATGGTCCTGATTCTAATCAAAAATCCTATTTTTCAGTTGGTAATTGATTAGCTGAACATCTGGATACTCTCCATGTTCATCAGCATATTGCATCACTGTTGTATGTAGTTCATCGAAATTTTGAATGGTCCGACGTTCTACAAAAGTTGGTTTTTTAGCCAGTAGTTCTGTCCAGACAACCCCTTCTTCAGAAACGACTTTGATATCCAACTTTTGCTGGCGGTTTAATTCTTTTTTCTATTTTTCTTTTTAGCCATCTATTTTCTCCTCTAACTCATTCTTCAATAAATCAAACTCTACCTCTGCTGTATTGGATATTCTTACGACCTCGGATACAGGCTTAAATGGGAAATCCCAGTTTCTTTGTGATTCGTTTACTTTGAAGGGTGTACTCCAAGCGCGATTAAGGTAGAGTTTTCCAGTTACATTTGGTGGTAGGAATCACGAACGAAAAAGATTGAGACTTTTGAACTTCTTGAGTCTTGAGAACGTCTTCATGAAGTTCTTTAGACATGTGTTTGTCCTTTCTCTATTTTGTTCATTTTATTTTGAATTTGCTTAGCAACTTCTTCTGCAGACAAATTCGTATTATTTATTTTAAGGTAGTGGTGCAACTCATTCGGTTGATGTTGGGAATTTAATTGAAGTGTTTCAGCAGTCTCTAAAATTTCTCTTTCAGATACCTCAATATGTCGTTTTAAGGGTTTGTGCTTTAATCGATTCTCCGTTCGATTTCGATGTAAGCGCTCCTCAAGACTTGTTTCCAACTCCACAAAAAGAATCTCTTGATGATAGTCATCCAACAAATCCTGAATTTGCTTCAAATACATCAGCTGGTACTGATTTGAAAAATCAATTACGTCTGTTAAAATTACTGATCGCTGATTTCTTGCACTTGCTCCAAGGAAAGAAAAGGTAATTCCACGAACAAATTCCCACATCTCCTCTGTATAATCCTGATAGATTTCTAGTGCAAAATCGATGGCTTGATGGTTATAAAAGAGGGTAGCATTTGTCTTTCGAGATAGTTCTTGCCCAATCGTCATTTTCCCAGAAGCTGGAGCACCAATGATGAAAAGATGCATCAAATCACCTCCCACTCACTCCTCAGCAAACCATATATCAGACTATCACAGCGGTTCCCTTGAACATCTTTACGGTCTCGGATACGAGCTTCGAGGGTAAATCCAAGTTTTTCTGCGACTCGTTGACTTTGGACATTATAGTCAAAGCAAGTTAGTTCAATCTTGTGAAGACTCAAATCTTTAAAGGCTAAGTCAATCAAGGCAAGCGCTGCTTCTGGTACATAGCCTCGACCCCAATAGTCTGGACGCAAGGTATAGCCAAGCTCTAGCACATCATCCGCATGGCGATGGTTGAAGTCAACAGAACCAATGACTTTATCGGTTCCTTTGACGACAATCCCATAGCCAGCTGGAAGATTCTCCTTTTGATTACGTTCAGGAAGGATATGCTCCAGATAATAAATCTCATCTTCCAAAGTCTCGACAGGAAGAAAGCCAGCTGGATAAGAGACTTCTGGGAGACTGGCGTAAGCATGGATATCCTCAGCATCTGCCACTGTACGAACTCGTAGGACGAGTCGTTCTGTTTCCAAGCGTTCTGGTAATTCAGCTCTTGACATTCTTCATCCTCGCTTTCTTTATGAAACTCCCCATAGGGTCAACACGGTTATCTAAATAGCGATAAACGCGCTGGTGACCGTCCCCCATAAAGTAAGTCGGTGAAAAACGGTCATTTTTAAAATGCCCTTTCTCATCCAAGAGATCTGGATCAGCAAGTCGCTCGATAATCTTGGCAAAAATATGACAGATTCCATCTTCCTCGATAATCCGATCTACCTGACAGTCCAACACGACTGGACAGGCCTCTAAAATCGGTGCCTGAGTCCGTTCAGAAATCTCGTAGTCTAGCCCCAGGTGTTTCAATTTCTCTCGATGACTGATAAAACCAGCCTGCTCCATCTCGAGCATGAGATTTTCATCAGGGATATTCACAGTGAATTGTTGATAATGCTTAATTTGCTCAGCCGCATTTTCCTCAGCACCAACACCAATGACTAGCCAATCCCCCAGACTATAAGAGGAACTGCAGGTCGTTATATTGTGTCCAAAATTCTGGTCCTGATACCCCAAAATGAAGATAGGAAAACCATAATAGAGTTTACTTGTTTTAAAAGATTGCTTCATAACAACCTCCTTTTACTAAGACGCAAAAGAAAATCCCTGCCATCTACATGACAGGGACGAATGTATTTATCCGCGGTACCACCCAATTTCGGGCAGAGCCCGCAACTCTCGTCTTTAAAACAAAAAGACACTTTTATTTCAATTTTTCATCCATTAGCAACTAGTTTTGACACATTTGTGGACTTCTCAGCGCCGCCACTTTCTGTAAAATGCGGGATTCAAAACACCTCTAATGGCTCTATTGTAGCAAGATTTTTTCGGAAATGCAAGGATCAAGAAAGATTACTTGAACTTGATGCCATTTTCTTTCAATTTCTTGATGGTAGCTGGGCCGATTCCTTTCAAGGCAAGGAGTTCTTTTTCAGTCCAGTTTTTGAAATCTGACGCAGACTTGATTCCTTCATCATAGAAAGTTTTGGCACGGTCAAGTGGAAGTCCACCCAAGTTTGCTGCAAAATCTTCTACAGAATTGGCTACTTTTTGAGCTTGCTCTTTGGTAGCTTCTACTGCTTGTTCAACTTTTTTAGAAACAGCCTTACCAGCTTGGCTTGCTGACTGTTCTGCACGTTTCACGACTTTTTTTGTCTCTTCTACAACCTTAGTCACAGTACTTGAAAAGGCACCTGCACGACGGAGGCTATTTCGTAATTGTTTTTTACGATTGAGTTTCTTTGACATGATAAAATCCTTTCAATAAAAAACCCCTGCTCTGACAAGGATTTAATATAAATATTCTATCAAGATTTTAGTAAAAAATCAAGAATCTATCTCGTTTAATAATTTCGCTCACCAAACAAGCCATCTGGCAAATCATGGAATCCCTTACCTGCCTTGAAGTTTTCAAACTTACCAAGCAAGAACTGATAAGCATCCAAGCGGCTTTCGTAGCGAATCATGGCATCTTTGGCACGCTCGTCTTGGTCTTCTTCGTAGACTTTTTGGCTTTCCTTGTGCGCCATGTCGTTGATCATAATCTGGGTATTGACCCAAGCTTCAAATTCCTTCATAAATTCTTGTTCGTAACTCATTTTTTCTCCTTATTCTAATCCACGGAAATAGTCCGTGTCAATCTCACGGTAGGGCTGGATATCCTGAACGTATTCCAGCACACCTTGGAATTCTCCGTTTTCATCGTGCACTGCAGCGTAGGTGATGTGGACAAACTTACCTCGCGACTCGGACTTAAACCACATTTCATACTTGTCTTTTCTTCCCTCACGAAGCCCCTTCATGATAGTCTTAACCTTGTCCAAGTACTTAGGCGGATGGCAGAGTTCGACATTGCGCCCAACTTGGGACGGTGTCCGTTTGAAAATCATCTCATCAGCTGGCGTATTATCATTGTAATACTGGAAAATGTCGTCTTTATTGACAAAGGTAATCTCCATAGGAAGATGATTGAGGATGAGATTGGCCTGCTCGACTGAGAGATAGCCATTGCCAAAAGCCTGCTGACTATGGCGGTCCAGCACTGCTTCCTTTTCCTTAGGGGTAAAGGTAATGGTGAACTGTCCTTCTGGCGTATCAATCACTTGCTGAACTTGACCTTCAGCCGTGTCTAGTTGTACTGGCTCCTCTGCACTCTTTTCCTCAACAAAACTCTGTCTTTCTGGCACCCATTTTTCAGACGGACGGATGATGGAATAACCATAGGAATCACTCTCCTCCGCAATCTGAAGCCAGTCATCCTGAGTAAAGGACTCAAGGAGAATCATGAGAAGGATGGACTCTTCCTTGAAAATCATACTTTCAAACTCTGTCGCAAAGGCTTCAAAAGCTTCTTTTACGCTGCTAATTGACACTTCTGGTAGTGACTTGGCTGTCGCTAAAGCTGTTTGAAAGAGTTCCCTGATCTGATCATCCACTCCCCACATAACTTTTGGGGGTGAATCGTGTCCATAGCGCTCCATGATGGGGAAAAATAGTTCTTCCTTGCGCTGGTAGTGGATGTCAACTTGACCCACAAGTCCCATCTGACGCACCAAGCCCTTACGCATCTCCACCAGCATTTCTTCATCTTCCATAGACTCATAGGTATCTAACAGTCTCCGAATGCGAATCAAGGCCGCACGGAGGGCCAGATTTTCTTCTTTGAAAATCCGAACTGGGTGACCTGGATGCTCGGTATCCTCTACTTCGACACCCTTAACAGCATTTTTAAAAAGATTGGCATGGACATCACAGAGTTCCATGACATCTTCAAAGGTGACACCTGAGTCTGAGTTCATCAGCTCGTGCTCCATGAGGGAAATCTCTATGGCTGAGACACCCGCAAAAGTCGCATCAAAACGCTCCTGAACCGACTCAGGAGACGCACCATTGTGCAATTCTAACAAAATATCCCGCAGTACATGAATCCGTTCATCTGCCATTAGTCTAACCCAATCACTTCGTAGCCATTTGCTTCCAGCGTGCGGACAATCTTGTCCATAGGAGTTCCTTCCAGCTTAGAACCCTGTTTGAGCGATACTTTACGACCAACTGTATTGCGCATCAAGGGATTGGCAAGGGGTTTAAAACCCAACTCCACTAGGATTTCCAAGACTTCTGGATGCTTGTCCACCACTTCTGCAACAGGAATTGACACATCGATGATATTGTCCATGACGACCTCCATTGTATGTTCTAAAATGATTTTACTGCTTATATTATACCATATGGAAAGAGAATAAAAAACTAGCAGTGGAGTTCCTGCTAGTTCTCTGCAACTTGGATTACCATCTAGATAAGTTTAAAGAGCCAATCCAATATCTTAAACACTATCTTGTAAAACAATAATTGGACTGCAAAAGAGATGATCATCCAAAAGAATTTCACAATCCCAATAATCGGTTTGATAAAAATAATGGCAAGAAGTCCCCAGAAAAATTTCATTTTTTATCCTCTGGCTTAATGAGCCACCGAGCCGTATCCATTAACTTGTCAGCAATAAAAAGTTTTCCCAGACCAACAACGGCGTGGTCATCTTTCTTTATCGTTTTCATTACTTTTACACCTTGCATGGTCAAAAAGTAATTCCCATAAGTTTTAGCTAGAATTTTTATGAGTCCCATATTACTCTCCTTCGATGATTTCAGCCTCTTTTCGGATTGTTTCAACATCTTCTTGATATTGAACTTCACTATAGTTGACTAGCTTGGATAATTCTTTCTGCAAGCTTTCCCCCATTGGTTTCATAGTTGCAAAGGTTAAACCACCTGAAATGATACCACCCAAGATAGGAATGAATTTCCCCATTCCTTTGGCCAACCCTCCCTTGGTCAGATTCACACCAAATATTTTTAAGACTTTTTTCAAAATAGGGTACCAAAGCGTCTTTGTTAAAGCTTTATTAGGTACTGTTTTCATTACCTGTTTGGCAATTGTTATACCACCTGCACGTAGCAAGGCAGCGGTTCCATTCACCCCCAACATGACGCCTAGATAAAGCAAGAGGGTATTTTGAGCATCTTCACTCAACTCCTCGCGTGAAGCCCAAAGATCCTCATAACCATAAATATAACCTAATTCTTGAGCCAATTTCAGGGAGAAACCATAAAATTGAGCCACATCAGCTGGAATGGTAATTGCCATAGCAATCCCTCCAGGTAATCCTGCCAAAACAGAGGTTCCACTCGCCAATAAAACATTATCCCTAATGCAGGCATTAGCCACTCTATCTAAGGTTTCTTGAGATAAGAGGGACGTTGGGCCTTGTTCTAATAAGGTAGGAATGTCCTGTGGATCCAATTCTTTGGAAAACTTATCCACTAAAAATTTCGAACGATCAACCTTAACAACAGGTAGTTTCACCACTTGTTGCAATACTTGCATAGCCAAGTCTTGTTCAGCCATATACAAACTCCTTTTACTTCTGTAAGTTATATTCTATGATAGCATACTCTTTTAAAGTATGTTTCAAATCCCCCTCAAAAATTTTCAAAAAATCCTTAGCAACTTATTTGTTAAAGATTTTTAATAGTCTTTGTAGAGACAGCTAAAATATTCAACTCCTACCTTTACAACATGATATTCTATCTGTGAACGATAGTCTATTATTGTTTCAACTAAAATGTTCCTTGAATACACACTAATACTCTTCGAAAATCAAATTCAAACCACGTCAGCGTCGCCTTACCGTACCCAAGTACAGCTTGCGGCTAGCTTCCTAGTTTGCTTTTTGATTTTCATTGAGTATAACTATGAACTTTCGAGCTTCATCTTATAAATCCATAATTTCTTTTTTCTTTCGATCAAATTCTTCCTGAGATAATATCCCTGCATCTAAAAGAGATTTTAGTTTTGTAAGTGCTTCGATTTGCTCATCTAATGATAGACTGGGTTTCATGGCTTTTTCATCTAAACTTTGAGCCATATTCATTCCAAATATCATTCCAGCACTATCACCTAGACCGTGTTGCTCCACTCCTGATGCAATTTTTTGTTGTGCTGCAATATTAGAAGATTTCTGCGATACATCATCATAAGCTTTTAAATTCATCTTATTTGATGAAAATTGTTTAACCAGTTCCTTAGATTCTGGTGAGAACTCAATATTAGCAATGGCAACTTTTACAATCTCAAATCCAAAACGTTCTTTCCAAGTCCCTGCATACTGTCCATCATTTGATACTTGTTCCGCAAGAACTGCAGCTTGTGAGGGTAATTGTGAAATACGATAAGTTGTTGACAAAGAATTAAGTGCAACAATAAAAGATTGAAGAAACTCTGTTACTATTTGTGATCTAGCTTGAGCGCTATCAAAGGTATAATAAGTCACATTGGCAGGAAGAAAGTTTCTGATAAATTGCTTAGCATCTGTAATTTGGATAGAAAATGTTCCAAAAGCACGTACTTCTAAATCTGTCCCATAAAACAAATCATTATACATGACTGGACCGCGAGTCCCAAATTTAATATCACGAATTTCTCTCAAATTAACAAAACAAATCTGTTTTTGCTGATCACTTTGACCACCGAATCCAACACGATTAACAACATTGTCAAATAGTGACTTTTTCAATCCATCACCGTTAAAAACACTGCTCTCACCATTTTGGTATTCATATCCACCTGGTTCTGTAATAATTTCCTCGATACCAGACTGACTAAAGATAAAGGCAGCAGTATTTTCTGGAATAAAAATCTTGGATCCGTTCGAAATAACACCTACAGATCCCTTCGTATTGACACCCCTACCATTATTACTTTCTTGAACAATACCTGGACTTACAGCTGTATGTTCATCAAAAGCATGAACTGTGATAATTTCTTTCCACTGATCTGCAAATGTCCCACCAATAGAATCTGTGATTGCTTTTATCAACCCCATTTAATTGCCCCCTTATAAACTCTGCTCCATATCACAATAGGCACATCTTACTGTTTGCTTCACTTGACCTGACAAAGGTGCTCCACAAAAGCTACACTTGGTTGAAATCTTTTCTGGCTCTGCATCCTTAATCCCAAGCCCTGCTTTAAAAGTGTCAAATGTATCCTTAAATGTTTCTGCCAAAACATCTGCTCCAAACAAGCTACTATCTCCCAAGGTTTCAAAATTGCTTGTATCACCTGAAATCAATTTAATAATGTTTCTAGCCCACTTGTCAGTATCCTTATTATTATTAAATGCAAAGATAGCTTGTCCGCCATTATAATAAATTTCCAGCCGTTTCACACCATTGGTTTTGGTTACTGAAACTTGAGGTTTCCCTTCAAAAATTTTAATCTGGTTAATGGGAATGGTAACTTGGTCTTTTTTTCCTCCCCAAAAACCTTTTTTGATATGTATTAAGTGTAGATTCGTTAAAATTAATTCATCTGTAGCCAAACCATTTTTCCCAAAACTCACATGGTCACTATTCATAACCATGTATTCATGTGGCAATAATTGATAATCCATATTGAACTCCACTCTTCCTATTAAAGACTAGCTTTCCACTGCTCCACTTGTTCATGTAGATTATCACGATAATCTTTTAGAGTCTTAATCACTTCTTCTTTCCCTTGAATCGGTGCTTTCTTTAGTGGACCATATTGTTTTTTCAAATCTTCCATTTCTTTTTTAGTGCTATCTTTTAGTTCTTGGATAGCAGCACTATCTTCTAAAACAGTCCCTTTAAAGGCTTCATCTGCTTCTGTATAGTAATTATCGATTATTTTCTCATTCATAATCAAGTAATCTTCATAGGTTTTTATAGACTCAATTGTCGTATCGCTAACATCTTGTGGGTTAAAATCGCTTGAACTGAGTTTTTCTTTTGCTTTAGCAAACAACCCTTTCTTCTCAGAACTACTAGATGAAGCTTCTGTTTGATTCTCACTAGAAGAGCTACTTGTTTTTTCAGAAAGAGAACTACAAGCAACTAGAGTAGAGACGGAAAGACATAGCAAAGCTAAACGACAAACTTTTTTTACATTATTCATTGATAGAATCTCCTTTTATTTATGAAATCATCATATCATATTTGCTAAAAAAAAAAAGCATTTTCTGATTAGCTAACATTTAAAAATACAGAATCCCTT
>CAURTM010000014.1:0-28552 GCA_963527735.1 uncultured Streptococcus sp. | reverse complement strand
TTAGGAAGTCTCAAAAAATTCAAAGTTGAAGGATAAAAAATAAGGAAAAGGATTGCAAACAGTCCTTTCCTTTTTGGTTTTGACTAGCTTTTTTGTGAAAAATTGTGTAAAATAGAATAGATAAACGAGGGGAAACCTCGGAAAATTTAAAGGAGAATCCATCTAATGGTAAAATTGGTTTTTGCTCGCCACGGTGAGTCTGAATGGAACAAAGCTAACCTTTTCACTGGTTGGGCTGATGTTGATTTGTCTGAAAAAGGTACACAACAAGCGATTGACGCTGGTAAATTGATCAAAGAAGCTGGTATCGAATTTGACCAAGCTTACACTTCAGTATTGAAACGTGCTATCAAAACAACTAACTTGGCTCTTGAAGCTTCTGACCAATTGTGGGTTCCAGTTGAAAAATCATGGCGCTTGAACGAACGTCACTACGGTGGTTTGACTGGTAAAAACAAAGCTGAAGCTGCTGAACAATTTGGTGATGAGCAAGTTCACATCTGGCGTCGTTCATACGATGTATTGCCTCCAAACATGGATCGTGATGATGAGCACTCAGCTCACACAGACCGTCGTTATGCTTCACTTGACGACTCAGTAATCCCAGATGCTGAAAACTTGAAAGTGACTTTGGAACGTGCCCTTCCATTCTGGGAAGACAAAATCGCTCCAGCTCTTAAAGATGGTAAAAACGTATTCGTAGGAGCTCACGGTAACTCAATCCGTGCCCTTGTAAAACACATCAAAGGTTTGTCAGATGACGAAATCATGGACGTGGAAATCCCTAACTTCCCACCATTGGTATTCGAATTTGACGAAAAATTGAACGTAGTTTCTGAATACTACCTTGGAAAATAAAAAATTGTAAGTCTAGAATTGATTTCTAGGCTTTTTATGTTAGTATGGTAGTATGATAAGGAATAAAAAACAAGATTATGTATTGGCCTACAAGCAACCAGCGTCAACAACATATAAGGGTTGGGAAGAAGAGGCCTTACCAATATGCAATGGTTCTTTAGGGGCAAAAGTATTTGGTCTTATTGGTGCTGAGCGGATTCAATTCAATGAAAAAAGTCTCTGGTCTGGAGGTCCACTTCCTGATAGTTCAGATTATCAGGGTGGAAATCTTCAGGATCAGTATGGTTTTTTAGCTGAGATTCGCCAGGCTTTGGAAAAGAGAGACTACAATACTGCTAAGGAACTGGCTGAACAGCACCTAGTTGGGCCCCAAACGAGTCAATATGGGACCTATCTGTCCTTTGGAGATATTTTCATTGAGTTTAGTAATCAAGGCAAGACTTTGTCTCAGGTGACGGATTACCAGAGACAGTTGAATATCAGTAAGGCACTGGCGACGACTTCTTATGCCTATAAGGGAACGAGATTTGAACGTGAAGCCTTTGCCAGTTTTCCAGATGATCTCTTGGTTCAGCGCTTTACTAAGGAAGGGGCAGAAACTCTAGATTTTACTATAGAACTATCGCTGACCCGCGATTTGGCTTCTGATGGAAAGTATGAGCAGGAGAAATCTGATTACAAAGAGTGCCAGCTGGATATCACTGCTTCTCATATCTTGATGAAGGGGAGGGTTAAGGACAATGACCTGCGGTTTGCTAGCTGTTTAGCTTGGGAAACGGATGGAGACATTATAGTCAGGTCAGATAAGGTTCAGATATCAGGAGCCAGTTATGCCAATCTCTTCTTGGCGGCTAAGACAGATTTTGCCCAAAATCCTGCTAGCAATTATCGTAAGAAAATAGATTTAGAGCAACAGGTGATAGACTTGGTGGACACAGCTAAAGAAAAGGGCTATGCCCAATTGAAATCAAGGCATATTGAGGACTACCAAGCCTTATTTCAGCGTGTTCAATTGGATTTGGGAGCTGATGTTGACACATCCACTACAGATGATTTGTTAAAAAATTATAAGCCACAAGAGGGGCAGGCTTTGGAGGAGCTGTTCTTCCAGTATGGACGGTATTTATTGATTAGTTCTTCCAGAGATTGCCCAGATGCTCTACCAGCTAACCTACAGGGAGTCTGGAATGCGGTCGACAATCCTCCTTGGAATTCGGACTATCACTTGAATATCAACCTGCAGATGAATTATTGGCCAGCCTATGTTACCAATCTCCTAGAGACGGCTTTTCCAGTCATCAACTATATCGATGATTTGCGTGTCTATGGTCGTCTAGCAGCTGCAAAGTATGCAGGAATCGTCTCTAAGGAAGGGGAGGAGAATGGTTGGTTGGTTCATACTCAAGCTACTCCTTTTGGCTGGACGGCACCTGGTTGGGATTACTATTGGGGTTGGTCACCAGCTGCCAATGCGTGGATGATGCAAACTGTTTATGAAGCCTATACATTTTATAGGGACCAAGATTATCTCAGGGAGAAAATTTATCCCATGTTGAGGGAAACGGTTCGTTTTTGGAATGATTTTTTACATGAGGATCAGCAGGCGCAGCGTTGGGTCTCTTCTCCGTCTTATTCTCCAGAACATGGGCCGATTTCGATTGGCAATACCTATGACCAATCTCTGATTTGGCAGTTATTTCATGATTTTATTCAGGCTGCTCAGGAATTAGGGCTGGATGACGCTTTGTTGACTGAGGTCAAGGAGAAGTTTGACTTGCTTAATCCTCTTCAAATCACTCAATCTGGTCAAATCAGGGAGTGGTATGAGGAGGAAGAGCAGCATTTTCAAAATGAGAAAGTGGAGGCCCAGCATCGGCACGCTTCTCATCTGGTGGGACTCTATCCTGGAACTCTCTTTAGTCATAAGGGACAAGAGTATCTTGAAGCGGCGCGTGCTAGTCTCAATGATCGTGGAGATGGCGGCACAGGTTGGTCCAAGGCTAATAAGATCAATCTCTGGGCGCGTTTGGGAGATGGCAATCGAGCCCATAAATTATTAGCAGAGCAATTAAAGTCATCGACCTTGCCAAATCTTTGGTGTAGCCACCCTCCTTTTCAGATAGATGGTAATTTTGGTGCTAGCAGTGGCATGGCAGAAATGTTGCTCCAGTCTCATACAGCTTATCTGGTACCTCTAGCCGCCCTACCCGATGCATGGTCAACAGGTTCCGTTTCAGGCTTAATGGCACGTGGATATTTTGAAGTTAGCATGAGTTGGGCGGATAAAAAACTCTTACAGTTGACCATTTTATCAAGGAGTGGAGGAGATTTGCGAGTCTCTTATCCAGATATTGAGAAGAGTGTGATTGAAGTGAATCAAGAAAAAGCAAAAGTGAAATGCATAGAGAAAGATTGTATTTCAGTGGCGACAGCAGAAGGCGATCTGGTTCAATTTTATTTTTAAGAAGATAATAGAAGGCAGTGATTTGAGACTGCCTTTTTTGAAGGATTTGAGAATGTAAGCAGTTTCCAACTAGTTGAAAAAGCGTTATAATGGTAGTAGGAAGTAATTTGTTTGAGAGAGGGTGGGTCTGATGGCTTATATTGAGATGAAACACTGTTACAAGCGTTATCAGGTTGGGGACACGGAGATTGTGGCCAATCGTGATGTGAATTTTGAGATTGAAAAGGGTGAATTGGTGATTATTCTAGGTGCATCTGGTGCAGGCAAGTCAACGGTTCTTAACCTTCTTGGGGGAATGGATACCAATGACGAGGGGGCAATCTGGATAGATGGTGTTAATATTGCAGACTATAGTTCCCACCAGAGAACCAATTACCGTAGAAATGATGTCGGATTTGTTTTTCAGTTCTACAATCTAGTGTCCAATCTAACCGCTAAGGAAAACGTGGAACTGGCTTCAGAAATCGTGACAGATGCCTTGAATCCTGAACAGGTCTTGACAGATGTAGGTCTGGCTCATCGTCTCAATAACTTTCCAGCCCAGCTTTCTGGAGGGGAGCAACAGCGAGTCTCCATTGCACGCGCAGTAGCCAAAAATCCTAAAATTCTCCTTTGTGACGAACCGACAGGCGCCTTGGATTATCAGACGGGCAAGCAGGTTTTGAAAATCCTCCAAGATATGTCTCGTCAAAAGGGAGCGACGGTGATTATCGTGACTCACAATGGAGCTTTGGCGCCCATTGCTGATCGCGTGATTCATATGCACGATGCCAGTGTCAAGGATGTGGTGATCAACCAGCATCCTCAGGATATCGACAGTTTGGAGTACTAGCATGATCAAGCGAAAAACTTATTGGAAGGACTTAATTCAGTCCTTCACAGGCTCCAAGGGGCGTTTTTTATCCATCTTGACCTTGATGATGTTGGGTTCTTTAGCCCTAGTAGGCCTCAAAGTGACTAGCCCCAACATGGAGGCGACAGCTAATGCTTATTTAACAACTGCTCAAACCTTGGATTTGGCAGTTATGTCTAATTATGGTTTGGATCAAGCAGATCAAGAAGAACTAGAACAGATAGAGGGCGCAAAGGTTGAGCTTGGCTATTTGACAGATGTGACTATGGAGAATGGGCAGGATGCCATTCGACTGTACTCCAAACCAGAGCGAATTTCAATCTTTCAGCTAAGAGAGGGACGACTTCCTCAGTCCGACAAGGAAATCGCTTTGGCCACTCATTTGCAAGGCCAATATAGCGTGGGACAGGAGATTAGTTTTAAAGAAAAAGAAGAGGGTCATTCCTCTTTAAAAGACCATACTTATACCATTACTGGTTTTGTGGTTTCAGCTGAAATCCTCTCCCAGCGAGATATGGGCTATGCAGCAAGTGGAAGTGGGACTATGACAGCTTACGGGGTGATTTTACCTAGTCAGTTTGATCAGAAAGTCTACAATATAGCTCGTTTGAAATATCAAGATTTAGCAGGCTTAAATGCTTTTTCAGTAGCTTATGAAGAAAAATCCAAGCAACATCAGGAAGACCTTGAACAAGCTTTGTCAGATAATGGCAAGGCACGTCTGCAACTCTTGAAAAAAGAAGGACAAGAATCTCTAGACAAAGGTCAAGAGACCCTTGACAAGGCTGAAACTAATCTGCAGGAAGGCAAGCGTCGTTTAGCAACTGCTCAAGCTCGTTTACAGGTTCAAGAAAGTCAACTAGCCTTGCTTCCTCAAGCCCAGAGAGAGCAGGCCAGTGCTCAACTTACCCAAGCCAAGCAGGAATTGAGTAAGGAAGAGGACAAACTCAAGCAGGCTGAACAAAATCTAGCCCAAGAAAAGGAAAAATTAGAAAAACATCAGCAAGTCTTGGATGATTTGGCGGAGCCCAAGTATCAAGTATATAATCGTCAGAACATGCCAGGTGGTCAGGGCTATCTCATGTATAGCAATGCTTCATCCAGTATTCGAGCAGTGGGCAATATCTTTCCTGTGGTGCTTTATGCTGTTGCAGCTATGGTGACCTTTACAACTATGACTCGCTTTGTGGATGAAGAGCGAACACATGCAGGGATTTTTAAGGCCTTGGGCTATCGTAGCAAGGATATTATCGCCAAGTTTCTCCTCTACGGCCTAGTAGCTGGGACTGCCGGAACAGCTCTAGGTAGTATACTTGGACATTATTTACTAGCCAGTGTGATTTCAAGTGTCATTACAAAAGGCATGGTGGTGGGAGAAACCCAGATTCAGTTCTATTGGACCTATAGCTTACTGGCTCTTGGTTTGAGTTGGTTGGCGAGTGTGTTACCAGCCTACTTGGTAGCTCGGAGGGAACTTCATGATGAAGCAGCCCAGCTTTTACTGCCTAAACCTCCTGTTAAAGGAGCTAAAATCTTACTAGAGCGCATCGGTTTTATTTGGCATCGTCTCAGTTTTACCCATAAGGTAACAGCTCGCAATATCTTCCGTTATAAGCAGCGGATGTTGATGACGATCTTTGGTGTGGCAGGTTCTGTAGCCCTGCTCTTTGCAGGTTTGGGAATCCAATCCTCTGTAGCAGGAGTTCCGTCTAGACAGTTTCAACAAATCCAACAGTATCAAATGATTGTCTCTGAAAATCCTAGTGCGACCAATCAGGACAAGGCAAATCTAGAAGAAGTGTTGAAAGGGCAGGATATCCAAGCCTATCAGAAAATCTATTCACAAACGCTAGACAAGGATTTCAAAGGTAAGGCTGGTCTTCAAACCATTACCCTTATGATGACAGAGAAGGAAGATTTGACTCCCTTTATTCATCTGCAACATCATCAGCAAGAGTTGACATTAAAAGATGGAGTTGTCATCACAGCTAAACTAGCCCAGCTAGCTGGGGTTAAGGTTGGACAGACTTTAGAAATTGAAGGGAGGGAGCTAACGGTCGCTGCCATTGCTGAGAATTACGTTGCTCACTTTATTTATATGAGTCAGGCTAGCTATGAGCAAACTTACGGACAGTTACCCCAAGCCAACACTTATTTGGTCTCGTTAAGGGATACCAGTGCTACTAGTATCGAAAGGCAGGCAGGTTTGCTTATGAATCAAGCTGCAGTGTCCAGCGTTGTCCAAAATGCTTCAGCCATTCGACTCTTTGACTCGGTCGCAAGTTCACTCAATCAGACCATGACCATCTTAGTTATCGTATCGGTTCTGTTGGCTATTGTTATCCTCTACAATCTGACCAATATCAACGTGGCTGAGAGAATCCGTGAACTCTCCACTATCAAGGTTCTCGGTTTTCATAATAATGAAGTCACCCTCTACATTTACCGTGAGACGATTGTGCTGTCCCTTGTGGGAATCGTACTTGGTTTGGTATCTGGTTTCTATTTACATCAATTTTTGATTCAAATGATTTCACCTGCAACTATTCTCTTTTATCCGCAGGTAGGCTGGGAAGTCTATGTAATCCCAGTGGCAGCAGTAAGCACCATTTTGACCTTGCTTGGTTTCTTTGTCAATTATCATCTGAGAAAGGTTGATATGCTTGAAGCCTTGAAATCTGTAGAGTAAGATAGTTGTTTTTAGCTGATTGAACTTATATTTACTCGTAAGCAAAAATCCTCCGTTTCAAAGAGTAGGGAACTCTTTGTGACAGAGGATTTTTTCTATAGGGCTTTAGCAGCTGCAATTGCGGCTTCGAAGTTTGGTTCAGAATTGATATTGTCCACGTATTCAACGTAGCGAATAGTATTGTCAGTATCGAGGACAAAGACTGCGCGTGCCAATAGGTGCCACTCATTGATTAAGAGGGCGTAATCACGTCCAAAGGAATGGTCGAAATAGTCTGAAAGCATGATGGCATTTTCAATACCTTCAGCCCCACACCAACGTTTTTGGGCAAAAGGGAGGTCCATTGAAACAGTCAAGACAACCGTATTATCCAGTCCAGCCAGTTCTTCATTAAAACGACGCGTTTGAGTTGAGCAGATACCTGTATCGATAGAAGGCACGACACTCAAGACTTTTTTCTTTCCATCAAAATCAGCCAGAGATTTTTTAGAAAGGTCTGTTGTAGTGAGTGAAAAATCAAGTGCCTTGTCGCCGACTTGTAGTTGTTTACCTGTAAAGCTCACAGGATTTCCGAGAAAAGTTACCATAAGATACTCCAATCTTTTTTCTTCCATTTTAGCTGAAACAGTCGGAATTTTCCAATGATTTGACCGGAAATATGGGCATATAAAAAACGCCAGCTCATGTGAGAATGACGTTTTTCAGATTTTTTATCTATTTGATATTTCTCGAAGGTAGTGCGGACGGGAGCAACTTCCTTCGGAATTTCATCCCTAATTTTTGAGCCTTAGGTCTCAAAAATTCCGTCCTAGATAAGATCAAAGTTCTTATCTAGGATACCACTACAGTGAGAAATATCTGGTAAAAACTCACTTCGTTCGTACTGATTTAAGAAATCTTTATTCTTATAAACGCTTTTTTTAGCTAGAGATAGAACTAACAAAGCTAATATTAGAAGTAATGTAAAGAGAGACAAGAACCTAGTAATAGATAAACTAACATCTAGATTATTTTGCCAATCCTTCAGCAATCTTGTCAAGGTTGTATTTCATCATGTTGTAGTAGCTGTCGCCTTCTTTACCTTGTTCTGCGATAGAGTCAGTAAAGATTTGTGCGTAGATTGGGATGTTTGTGTCTTGTGAAACAGTCTTCATTGGACGGTCATCCACACTTGATTCTACAAAGAGTGAAGGAGTTTTTGTTTGGCGAAGTTTTTCAACCAAGGTCTTGATTTGGTCAGGTGTTCCTTCTTCTTCAGTATTGATTTCCCAGATGTAGGCACTTGGGACACCGTAGGCTTTAGAGAAGTATTTGAAGCATCCTTCGCTGGTTACGATGAGTTTTTTCTCAGCAGGGATGTTGTTAAATTTCTCCTTAGCTTCCTTGTCAAGTTTGTCTAGCTTATCAGTATATTCTTTGAGATTTTTTTCGTAGAATTCCTTGTTGCTAGGGTCTTTAGCGCTCAATTGTTTTGCGATATTTTTAGCAAAGATCATACCGTTTTCAAGGTTAAGCCAAGCGTGTGGGTCTTCTTTGCCTTTTTCGTTTTGGCCTTCAAGGTAGATAACATCAACGCCTTCGCTGACTGCAAAGTAGTCTTTGTTTTCAGTTTTCTTAGCATTTTCTACCAATTTTGTAAACCAAGCATTGCCACCTGTTTCAAGGTTGATCCCGTTATAGAAAATCAAATCAGCTTGAGAAGTTTTCTTAACGTCTTCAGGGAGTGGTTCGTATTCGTGTGGGTCTTGGCCAACAGGAACGATACTGTGAAGATCAATCTTGTCACCAGCAATATTTTTAGTAATATCAGCGATGATTGAGTTTGTAGCAACAACTTTTAGTTTTTGACCAGAAGCTGCATCTTTTTTTCCGCTAGCACATGCTACAAGAGCAATGACGGAAAGAAAGAGAACGAGTAATGTACCTAATTTTTTCATTAGATCCTCCAATTTATTGGGGTTTTACCCCTTATTTTAACAAATGTTTATTTTTTAGTTTCAAATATCGTTGTTTTGGAGCGATAAAGAAGCTAATGAGAAAGAAACTAGCAGCTGTAAGCACGATACTAGAACCTGCCGCAACGTTAAAGCTATAACCGATAAAGAGCCCCAAAACTGAAGCTGTAGCTCCAAAGGTTGAGGAAAGGAAAATCATGCTTTTCAGGCTATTAGCATACAGATAAGCAGTTGCAGCTGGGGTAATCAGCATGGCTACAATCAGGATAGTTCCGACACTTTGCATGGCTGTCACAGACACGAGAGTCAAGAGTACCATGAGAAGGTAGTGATAGAAATTGACAGGCATTCCCATGGCTTTAGCCAAGAGTTCATCAAAGGAAGTTATCAAGAGTTGCTTGAAGAAAATCCAGATTAACAAGAGAATGGCCGCCCCTACGCCCATAGTGATAAACATATCCGTATCTTGGACGGCAAGGATATTACCAAAAAGGATATGGAAAAGGTCAGTTGAACTTTTAGCGACACTAATCAAGATGATACCGAGGGCTAAGAAAGAAGAAAAGGTAATGCCGATGGCGGTATCGCTTTTGATAATCGAGTTCCCCTTGATGTAGGTAATGATGATGGCAGCTAGCAATCCAAAGACAATGGCTCCGATAAAGAAGTCAACGCCCAAGATGAAGGAGAGGGCTACACCTGGTAAGACAGCATGTGAAATGGCATCTCCCATGAGTGACATCCCGCGTAGAATGATGAAACATCCTACAGCTCCAGCTACGACCCCGATGACAATAGCTGTTATCAAGGCATTTTGTAAGAAATGGAATTTTTGCAATCCATCGATAAATTCTGTAATCATAGGTCACCTCCATTGAAAAAGAGTCGATTACCGTAAGCTTCTTTGAGATTGGCTTCGGTAAAGGTTTCTTTGGTTGGACCAAAGGCAATCACTTCTCGATTGACAAGTAAGACTTGATCGAAGTAGTGGGCAACCTTGCTGAGGTCGTGGTGAACGATGAGAACCGTCTTCCCAGCTTTTTTCAGATCTCTCAGCGTATTCATGATGATTTCCTCACTGACAGAGTCAATCCCAACAAAGGGTTCATCCAAGAGGATATAGTCGGCTTCCTGCACCAAACATCTGGCAATCAAGACCCGCTGGAATTGACCTCCAGACAGTTGACTGATTTGACGTTCAGCGTAGTCAGCTAGGCCGACGATTTCAAGGGCTTCTTCTACTTTTTTCCAATGTTTAGCATTTAAACTGCGAAAGAGAGGAATAGAGGGAAAGAGTCCTAGCGAGACACATTCCTTGACCTTGATGGGAAAGTTGTAGTCGATATTGATTTTTTGTTCGACATAGGCAATTCGATGTAAGGATTTTTTAACTTCCTTGTCATCGAGAAATGCCTGACCTTGATGTGGGATAATTCCCAGCATACCTTTTAATAATGTTGATTTTCCAGCACCGTTTGGACCAATGATTCCGGTAATTGTTGGTCCTTGGAGCACTAGTGAAATATCCTTAAGTGCCAACGTTTCTTTGTAGGAGACACTGAGGTTTTCGATACGTATCATAAACTTATATTCCTCCTGACTCTTAATATACCTTAAAAAAAAAATTAAGTCAAGTTAATTTTTTAAAAAATTAAAATATTAACAGTAAAATATTTAAGTTCTTTTAATCTTGTATTTTAATTGCATTCCCAGTTAATTTTTGTTAAGCTAAAAACAAGTACAAATGAAAGCGAGAACAAGATGACACGTTATCAAGACGATTTTTATGATGCAATCAATGGAGAATGGCAAAAGACAGCTGAAATCCCAGCCGATAAGTCTCAAACAGGAGGTTTTGTTGATTTAGACCAGGAAATTGAAGACTTGATGTTGGCGACAACAGACAAGTGGTTGGCAGGAGAAGAAGTTCCTGAGGATGCTATCTTGGCAAACTTTGTCAAATACCACCGCCTAGTTCGTGATTTTGACAAGAGAGAAGCTGACGGTATCACACCTGTCTTACCACTCCTTAAAGAATTCCAAGAATTGGAGACTTTTGCAGATTTTACAGCTAAACTAGCAGAGTTTGAACTTGCAGGAAAACCAAACTTCCTTCCTTTTGGTGTATCGCCAGACTTTATGGATGCCAGAATCAATGTTTTATGGGCTAGCGCTCCAAGCACGATTCTGCCAGATACGACCTACTATGCAGAAGACCATCCTCAGCGCGAAGAGCTCTTGACTCTTTGGAAAGAAACTAGCGCAAAACTTCTCAAGGCTTATAATTTTTCTGATGCAGAAATTGAAGACTTGCTAGAGAAAAGATTAGAATTGGACCGCCGAATCGCGGCAGTGGTGCTTTCTAATGAAGAAAGTTCAGAGTATGCTAAACTCTACCATCCATATTCTTATGAAGATTTCAAAAAATTCGCACCTGCCCTACCTTTGGATGACTTCTTCCAAGCAGTTCTTGGACAAGTGCCAGACAAGGTTATTGTAGATGAGGAACGTTTCTGGCAAGCTGCAGACCAATTCTATAGTGAAGAAGCTTGGCCTCTCCTTAAGGCAACCTTGATTTTGAGTGTTGTCAATCTTTCAACCAGCTATTTAACAGAAGAAATCCGTGTCTTGTCAGGTGCCTACAGCCGTGCGCTTTCAGGGGTTCCAGAAGCCAAAGACAAGGTCAAGGCAGCCTACCAGCTAGCACAAGGTCCTTTCAAACAAGCCTTGGGTCTCTGGTATGCCCATGAAAAATTCTCCCCTGAAGCTAAGGCGGACGTGGAGAAAAAAGTGGCAACCATGATTGATGTCTATAAGGAACGCTTGGCTAAAAATGACTGGTTGACTCCAGAAACTCGTGACAAGGCCATTGTTAAACTCAATGTCATCAAGCCTTATATCGGTTACCCAGAAGAATTGCCAGAACGCTACAAGGACAAGGTAGTGGACGAAACTGTCAGTCTTTTTGACAATGCTCTAGCCTTTGCGCGTGTGGAAATCAAGCACAGTTGGAGCAAGTGGAACCAGCCTGTAGATTACAAGGAATGGGGCATGCCTGCTCATATGGTCAACGCCTACTATAATCCACAGAAGAACCTGATTGTCTTCCCAGCAGCCATTTTACAAGCACCTTTCTATGACTTACATCAGTCGTCTTCTGCTAACTACGGTGGGATTGGTGCAGTTATTGCTCATGAAATTTCCCACGCCTTTGATACCAACGGAGCATCCTTTGATGAAAATGGTAGCCTCAAGGATTGGTGGACAGAGAGCGACTATGCTGCCTTCAAGGAGAAAACGCAAAAAGTTATTGACCAATTTGATGGACAGGATTCTTATGGAGCAACCATTAACGGTAAATTGACTGTGTCAGAAAACGTGGCTGACTTGGGAGGAATTGCTGCAGCGTTAGAAGCAGCTAAGCGAGAACCAGACTTCTCAGCAGAAGAATTTTTCTACAATTTCGGTCGCATCTGGCGCATGAAAGGTCGCCCAGAATTTATGAAACTTTTGGCTAGCGTCGATGTGCACGCACCAGCCAAACTTCGTGTCAATGTGCAAGTGCCAAACTTCGATGATTTCTTTACAACCTATGATGTCAAAGAAGGAGACGGTATGTGGCGTTCACCAGAAGAGCGCGTGATTATTTGGTAATGCAAAGAGGCAGGTAAAACTCCTATCATTATACCTTCCCTATCTATGTACACCCTAAAAAGTTAGATAGAATAATCTAGCTTTTGGGGTGTAGTTCATAGGGATTATGAAATTGAAGGTCTTTTCTTATTTTAAAATTCATAGTAAAATATCCCTCTGTATCAAGATAACAGGAGGATTTTTATGTCTCAAAAGACTATCAACATAGGCTACGCCCGTGTATCTACTCATAAGCAAGATTTAGGATTGAAAGTGCAAATCGAAGCTCTCAAACATTGCGATAAACTTTTTATAGAAAAGGAATCTGGTGCAAATAACATTCGTCCTGAACTTACAAAAGCCTTAAAACTGGCCTCTGACTTTTCGAAAGATGGCAAGCAGGTTACGTTCACTATCTATAAGTTAGATAGACTGACTCGATCTATGTTTAAGCTGCTAGAACTTATTGAACTATTTAATGAATCTAATATTCACCTAGTCAGTTTGCATGAAAAACTAGAAACAGGCTCTCTTATTGGCAGGTTGCTTTGCATCATTTTAGGCTTTGTGGCAGAAAATGAGCTGGAAAATCTGAGGTTTCGCACAAAAGAGGGACTTCGAAAAGCTAAGGAAAATGGTGTTAGATTAGGAGCCAAACGGATTTCAAAAGAAAAGGAGGAGCGGATACTTAACAAATATCTACATTCAAATATAAGCATACGTAATATTGCAAAAACTGAACAAATTTCTACATCAACCCTATATAAAGTATTAGAACGTAATAAAGTGGCGAACAATCGTAAAAAAAAAACGGAAAATCATTGCTAAAAACAGGGAAAAATGGTAGAATGAAGCCGTAAATTTGTTTCGATTAACGACCATTTGGCGAAACATTCAAAATAACAATGTGAATATTTTAGAAAATGCGAATTTAACAAGGTTTTGAACCCTTGTTGGATTGGCATTTTTTGTTTTTTAAGTGTATCGTTTAACGGTCGTTATCCGATACATCTAAAGCCTTGTCTCGCAAGGGACTAGGAGATTTTATACAAACAAAAAGGAAAGCAAATGGAACTTAAAAAACTTACTAAGTTAGGTATTGGTGTTTTAATTTTGGCTTGCTTGGGTAGCTGTTCGAATTCTGCAGTAACAAAGAAGAATAGTGCTAACAATCCAGTTAGTTCAGAGAATCATAAGCAAAGCGAAACAATCAATCTTCGAATCAAAACGTCTGATGATTTAAAGAAAGTGCTATCTGATAAAGATTTAGGCGAAATTATGTTGCAGTATGGAGTTAGTAATGTAAAAATAGACCCTGACAATATCTGGGACTATGATGAGCTCGAGAAGAGTGTTCTTATTCAATATTTATTCTTTGATAAAGATAATAATCAGGTGGGAAGAATAAGATTAGTAGCTAATTTATATGACCATACAGGAATTGATATTCGCGGTGCATATGAACAAGGAGATTTTAAATTCCATATTCAGAATTCTGGACAGGCTCAAGAGTTATTAGAAGGTTATTTAAACTCAGATTATTACCAAAAAGCTGCTCTTCCAAATGAGAAAATAGGTCGATCTACTAACCAGATGGAAAGTTACGTTCCTTTTGTAGACTCAAGGATAGAAAATGGAGCTTTTATTTATGACCAGTATGATACTAAGGAAAACAGCACTTTTAGTAGTAAGATTTTTCTGAATGGAAGTCAAATTTTATCTATGGATTTATTATACCAACCTAAAGGTAGTTATTCTATGGAGGAAAGAAAAGTATCTCCTGCTATTTTAGAAGCAATATTAGCTAAAATAGCAGACAATATTCAAAAATAGGAGGATAGCGAGTGATGAAAAAATTAGGAATGGTGATTACATGTTTAGCGATGATTCTGTTACTTGTTTCTTGCGCAAATAAGAGAAAGGATTTAGTTTTATCGAATTTTCCAAGTATTCAGAATGAGCTAACCGAAAAAGACTTGATTAAGGCAGTTGGAGCACCACACGAGAAGTCCTCTTCTCTTAGCGATGTTACCCAGCTATATGAAAAATTACTAAAAATGGACTTATCCAGTAGTGAATCAATCCTGTCTCAGAAATCAAATTGGACTGTGGGGATAAATGGTATCATTACAGACTACTACGTTTACAAATTAAAAGACGGTAAGTCAGTGATTGTTTTTCTTAGTAAAGGAAAGGTCGTTGCGATAACGAGAAAAGGTATCGATTATAATTAACGTAAAAGGTAAAGTAATATGAAAAATAGCATTAAAATTCGATTAGCAATTATAACAATAGCCATCATTGGGTTTCTATTTTATGGATTTAGAGATAATGGTTCGGTACTTTATTACGGGCAAAGCTATACAGCAGGTTCCGTATTTAATCCTGATTCTTATCTCTCAGCTGGGCTATTTAAATCCGCAGGCAAAGAGATAAACAAACTGGTTTCGAAAAAGCGTGGAAGTAGCCTTACAGGTGTGATGGTCTCTGCTATAGTTGGTGGAATTACTTTTTTCACACTTTGGCAAGATGACGATTTCAAAGATATTTTAGTGGAAGAAAGAAAACGAGGAGAAAATAATTAAAATGGCCAATTTGGATAATTACTTGATTTTGGTTTTTATTGTAGTAATTGGAATTCTTATCGCTATTCAATTCGCAGGCGAACGTTTTGCAGATTGGCTGACAGATTTAACCGAGCAATTCTTTTCAAAAAGTCTGGATAAACATGAAGAAAAACGTAAAAGAGAAATAGAGGAAGATAAATGAAAAAGATAATTTTTACCATATTTGGGATTTGGATTGGATTAATTCTTGTAGCCTGTAGCTCTAGGACTTCTAATACTTCAATCAATAATTCTACATCTAGTACTACTTCGCTAGCTACTAGCTCAACAGACAAGGAAGCAAAATTAAAAGGTATTGTTATGGCGGCAATACATTATGGTGCTCACACCTACAACGATATTAAAAGAGTTGACCTTTCTTTAGTATCGCCTACGGATGGCAGTATTAAACCCTATAGGTCGTTTGAGTTTCCCGAGCAAACATCTGAAGGGAAACCAATCGTTTCTCTAGAAGTAGCAAAAATAGTAATAGATTCTCGTAGCGAACCAACCGGTTTTTTTACTCGTCCATTTTATGCTAAAAAAGGGTTTGATAAAGACCTAAAAAATATAGTTGTGACTTTTAAGTTAAAAAACTCAGATTCTGAAAGGGTAGGTATTCTTAATGAAAATGGGGAATTGACAGATATTTCTGCTATTGTTGAAGGTGATGAAAACAGTTTTTCTTCGAAAAAATTTTATCATAAGCGTCCCTATATTGAAAATGATTATTTTTGCTATGTTTCAACAGATTTGACAGACTCTAATGCAAAATTCTACAGAATACCACTGAATAATCTCTCGCGAAGTGCAGTTGAAGAATTCAACCCTCGAAAAAACCGTCTTGGGGACACAAGGTATCGTAAAATTTATTTAGATGAAAATAATAAATATTTCTTTGTTACTGAAGATGATGGAAATATTGGCAATAATGGTATTCATATAAACAGATTAGACGAAACATTCACTTATCAGCATCATGAATATGATGTTACTTTATATCTTGGTGATGGAGAATATTTAGCATCAGGTTTTTCTATATGGAGTGCTTTTAAGGAGCCTGCTACAGATGATCCTAATAGCTATCGTAATGCAAATTTCGTAAAAAATCTTGTTCCGCAAAATGAAGATAGACAGAATTATAGTCCGATATTATCGCCAGATAAGGGTGAGATTTTCTTTTTATCTAAGTCAAGAGCTTCTAGCCAGGAAGAGCCAACTCTATATAAAGTTTCTAGAAAAGGTGGAGAGCCCGAGGTGGTTGTTCAAAAATTCAAACCTCTACCACCTTTAAACTCTGATTTAAAATGGAGCGACTCCGTATTTCTGGATTGGATTGAATAGTTTTATAGCGTAAACACCCGAGGAAACTTGGGTGTTTTATGTTCGCTTCACCTTTCGGTTCGGGTTGGATAGCTTTGCGGTAATACCGCCGTTTCAGCTCCACTTTGGTACACGACTTATTGCGTATTTACATAATACTATTCTAGCTTCAATCTATTATAAATTGCGATATTTATTATCATCATCTTTCTAGAAAAAAGGATTGAAAGTTTTTTCGTGAGCGATGGTTGTAGCTGGACCATGTCCTGGATAGACATCGTAGTTTGGTAGGGTGAAGAGTTGGGTCTGGATACCGTGAAGAAGTTGCTCCATGCTGCCAGTTGGAAGATCTGTTCGTCCGATTGTTTCGCGGAATAGGGCATCTCCTGTTAAGACTAGGTGGGTATCAGGAAAGACGATAGAAACACCACCGATAGAGTGACCTGGTGTTGGCAAGACAGTGAAACGAAATTCCTCTAGTTGGTATTCTTCATGAAAGACAAAGGTGTTCTCTGCAGGTTTTGCGACCACATCTGCCATATCATCGTGGCGAGGAAGCCCAGAGAGATTATCGACAGGAGTATAGAGCCAGCTAGCTTCGCTCTCTGCGATATAGACAGGAGGATTGCCAAAAGTCTCGCGAACCAAGTCCAGACTCATGATATGGTCATAATGGGCGTGGGTCAATAGAATAGCACAGATCGGTTTGTTAATCTTCTCGATTGTCTGACGAATGGCTTCCCAATGGCTACCAGGATCGACAACGATGAGGTGCTTTTCACCTTCTAGGTAATAGGTGTTTTCATAGGCAACAGGATTGACGGTTTTATGGATTTTCATATTGGCTCCAATCTCAAAGAATGTACTAAATTAAGTATAGCACAGTTGGGGAGAATAGGTAAGGATTTAGAATGAACTTAAAAACCAGCATGACTGGATGAAGACAGGCTGGTTATCAATTTATCAATATTGGAGAGGTGTCAATTGCCCTTCATAGGTTGCATAAACTCCGTCATTAGCTTGTTTGATAGATGTGATGTTTAGAGTGCCACCGTAGTTGGCTTCTCGTTTATCGCTATATTCACTATAAGTTATCCTATTGGGCAGGTTCTGGTTGTTAGCATAGTATTGAACGACTGTTTTTTTATAGCCTTGCTGGCTGAATAGGAACAGGCAGCTAACTCCTAACATTAGGAGAGCAAAGATAGAAATAGCAGTTTTTTTCATATGTGTTCTCCTTATAAACTAAAGGATAAAAGAAAGCATCTTGAGGATTTTAATTCCAAAATCCAGTCAAGGTACCAGTGTATGTGACACGAGTTCCACCGTTTATCTTTCGTATCTTCAATGGAATTGGGGAAGTCAGAAAGTCTTTGGGTTACAATATGGTTTCCGTTCTTCTATCTCTCCTTCTATCACCTAAGTTTAAAATCTAACTTCGTAATATATTATAGACCAATAATTCAGAATTATCAAGCAATTCTGAATTATTTTTTTCTTATTCTGTTCCAATCTAGTTTTCATATTCTTAAAAAAGTGATAAAATGGTAGGAAGAATTGGAGAGTAGAGATGCCAAAAGAAGTTAATTTAACAGGCGAAGAAGTTGTCGCTTTAACCAAAGAATATTTAACGGAAGAGGATGTTCATTTTGTCCATAAGGCCTTGGTCTATGCGGTGGAATGCCACAGTGGCCAGTATCGCAAATCTGGCGAACCTTACATTATTCACCCTATCCAAGTGGCAGGTATTTTAGCTAAGCTCAAGCTGGATGCTGTAACGGTAGCTTGTGGTTTCTTGCATGATGTGGTGGAAGATACAGATGCGACCTTGGACGATTTGGAAAGAGAGTTTGGTCCTGATGTGCGCGTGATTGTCGATGGAGTTACCAAGCTTGGTAAAGTTAAATACAAGTCTCACGAAGAGCAGTTGGCAGAAAATCATCGCAAGATGCTCATGGCCATGTCTGAGGACATCCGTGTTATCTTGGTTAAACTGTCTGACCGCTTGCACAATATGCGGACCCTGAAACATCTTCGAAAAGATAAGCAGGAGCGTATTTCCAAAGAAACTATGGAAATCTATGCACCTCTTGCTCACCGTCTGGGGATTTCTAGCGTCAAATGGGAACTGGAAGACCTATCTTTCCGTTATCTCAACCCAACGGAGTTTTACAAGATTACCCATATGATGAAGGAAAAGCGCAGAGAGCGTGAGGCCTTGGTGGATGAGGTAGTCACAAAATTAGAAGACTATACGACGGATCGTCACTTGAAAGGGAAGATTTATGGTCGTCCCAAGCATATTTACTCGATTTTCCGCAAAATGCAGGATAAGAGAAAACGGTTTGAGGAAATCTATGACCTGATTGCTATTCGTTGTATTTTGGATACCCAAAGTGATGTTTATGCCATGCTTGGTTATGTGCATGAGCTTTGGAAACCCATGCCTGGTCGCTTTAAAGACTATATAGCTAACCGCAAGGCCAATGGTTACCAGTCTATCCATACGACTGTTTATGGGCCAAAAGGGCCGATTGAGTTCCAAATTCGGACCAAGGCCATGCACGAGGTGGCTGAGTACGGGGTTGCGGCTCACTGGGCTTATAAGAAAGGCATTAAGGGGCAGGTTAACAGCAAGGAATCGGCTATTGGGATGAACTGGATCAAGGAGATGATGGAGCTCCAAGACCAGGCTGATGATGCCAAGGAATTTGTGGACTCTGTTAAGGAAAACTATCTGGCTGAGGAGATTTACGTCTTTACTCCAGATGGAGCTGTCCGCTCTCTTCCAAAAGATTCAGGACCTATTGATTTTGCCTACGAAATTCATACTAAAGTTGGTGAAAAAGCGACTGGTGCCAAGGTCAATGGTCGCATGGTTCCACTGACAACCAAGCTCAAGACAGGGGATCAGGTTGAAATTGTCACCAACCCCAATTCCTTTGGACCGAGCCGTGATTGGCTCAATATGGTCAAGACCAGCAAGGCTCGTAACAAGATTCGTCAGTTCTTTAAAAATCAAGATAAGGAATTGTCTGTCAACAAGGGTCGTGAAATGCTGATGGCTCAGTTCCAAGAAAATGGCTATGTGGCCAATAAATTCATGGACAAGCGTCATATGGACCAAGTTCTGCAAAAGACCAGCTACAAGACAGAAGAATCCCTCTTTGCGGCTATTGGTTTTGGAGAAATCGGTGCTATTACTGTCTTTAACCGTCTGACTGAAAAGGAACGCCGTGAAGAAGAACGTGCCAAGGCCAAGGCTGAAGCAGAAGAACTTGTCAAAGGTGGCGAGGTCAAGGTTGAAAATAAAGAAACTCTCAAGGTCAAGCATGAGGGTGGTGTGGTCATTGAAGGTGCTTCAGGACTACTCGTGCGGATTGCCAAGTGTTGTAATCCTGTTCCTGGTGATGATATTGTTGGCTATATTACCAAGGGGCGTGGTGTGGCTATTCACCGTGTGGACTGTATGAACCTGCGTGCCCAAGAAAACTACGAGCAACGTCTCCTTGATGTGGAATGGGAAGACCAGTACTCTAGCTCAAATAAGGAGTATATGGCCCATATCGATATCTATGGCCTCAACCGTACAGGACTGTTGAACGATGTACTGCAAGTTCTTTCAAACACAACTAAGAATATCTCAACAGTCAACGCCCAACCAACCAAGGATATGAAATTTGCCAATATCCATGTGTCCTTCGGCATTGCCAACCTCTCGACACTGACTTCAGTCGTGGACAAGATTAAGAGTGTGCCAGAAGTCTATTCTGTCAAACGGACCAACGGCTAATTGCCCTAGCTCTTACTAGAAAGGCTATTATGAAAATCATTATCCAACGGGTTAAAAAAGCCCAAGTCAGTATTGAAGGTCAGGTGCAGGGAAAAATCAATCAGGGGCTCTTATTGCTGGTTGGTGTTGGACCAGAGGACCAAGAGGAAGATTTGGACTATGCTGTGAGAAAGCTTGTCAACATGCGGATTTTTTCAGACGCAGAAGGCAAGATGAACCTGTCTGTCAAAGATATTGAAGGAGAAATCCTTTCTATTTCTCAGTTTACCCTCTTTGCGGATACTAAGAAAGGCAATCGTCCAGCCTTTACAGGGGCAGCCAAGCCTGATATGGCATCAGACTTCTATGATGCTTTCAATCAAAAATTAGCGCAAGAAGTGCCCGTTCAGACAGGCATCTTTGGAGCGGATATGCAGGTTGAGCTGGTCAATGACGGACCAGTTACCATTATCCTAGATACTAAAAATAGATAAGAAAGACCAAGCCCAGCCGGCTTGGTTTTTCTTATCTATTATAAAATACTCCAAAATGAAATCTGTTTCTGATAGGCCTTAGGGAAGTCTCTTTTCAGGCTTTGGCTTATGCGATAGGAAGGGATGATGTGTCCTAGGATGAGGAGAGTTCCCTGAAGGAAAAGTGGCACACCACTCAAACATATCAAGGAGAGAATGATTAGGATATCCCATAGGAGGATTTGTAAGGCAAAACGCCAGAATCTTGGTCTAATCTGGAAATAGAGGTGACTAAAGTGGTCACAAAGTTGGTTGGAAAGATAGGTCAATAGCACAGGATGAAAGAAAATGAGCCAACCGCTATAAATCAAAATCCAATCCCAAGTAAGTCCCTCTTTAAATGTCAAAAATGCCAGCATGATTCCATCAATGACAAGAAGTTGAGTGCTTTTGATGAAGATGATTTTTTTCATGCTAAAACCTCCTTTTCCCTAGAGACACTCCCATAAAGAGATGTGTTTGTTGTAAAAGTCAGGATAGTTTTCTCTTAGGTAGTCCGCCGTCCTATAATATAAAGTAGAATGACAAGCAGTGACAATTGGCATAAGAGAGGGAAAACGCTGAGAACTAACGAAGGTTAAAAGGACAAAAAATAGAAAATCAATGGAGAGAACTCCTAAATAGTAGAAGCGAATCTTTTTATTGATTTGAGGATAAATCTCAGTGAAATGATGTTTGAGTCGGACAACCAAGCGAAATAGCAGGAGTCCTTGAACAAGGAGGAAAATAAAACCAGAGAGTAGGAGCCAGTCCAAAGATGTCTCATGTCTTTTGATAAAAAATGCGAATAGTAGCAAATCAATGACTGCAATTGCTGTAAAATGGATTCTAAAGAGTTTTTTCATAAGATGACCTCCCTCTTTTATCTAGCTTCATTCTACTCCAAAAGAATGGGAGTTACAAGTAAAATGATAAAAAATTTTAGTAAGGAGATTCTGTTAGATTTCTTTATTTGATTTCCCTCTTATTGTTCCACTTCTTCATCATTCCAGACAAATAAAGCTCCGATTGCATTGAGGATATAAAAGATGTATTTTCCGATATTGGCAAAATTTCCTTGAATACCAGCCTTTGTCAGCTGAACGAAATTGTAAATCAACCAAAAGCCCCACTGAGTTGTTAGTTTCAATGCGTTAAAAGCATTGGCAATGAGTGAGAGTGCAAAGGCAATGGTTGTTACATAGGCAAGGAGATTCATCTTTCCTCCATAGCCGATAAAGTTTGTCACAAAGGCAAAGAGGAAGGCGATGATGGAAATGATGATGGCCGCCAATTTTAGCTGTTTTTGGCTCATTTGGTTGGGTCTGCCTTCTTGCGAAGCTTCCCATTTCTTAATAGCAAAGGTATAAATGAGGAAGGTGACAGGATAGGTGATAATGGCCGCCTTATTTCCAAGGATATAATCAATGGTGCCAGACAAAATGGTATTAACAATACCAAAGTAATTTCCCCATTTGCTTAATTTTCCCGTGAAACGAGTGGACAACATGGAAATCCCAACGTTGGTTACGGAAATCAATCCAAAGGGAACAAGAGCTGTCCATGGTCCCCAGTCTACAAATTTATCGAGGCGTGAGTTGAGGTAACCAGATGCAATTGCAATTCCAACGACCAGAGCAACTCCGAAGAGGTCAAACCATTTGGATGTCGCAAAAATTTTTAGTGATTTTTTCATAGGTTAAACTATCTTTCTTTTTTTTACAAATATTCTACAATTAAATGAAAGCAAAATCAAATGATAGAAATAAAACCCGGAAAATAAAACTTTCAGGGTTGGTAGTGGTACTTGAGAAATTAGTCGATTTTCTCGACGTAGAGTTGTTTGGCAATGTCCATACTTACTTGTAAGTCCTCTTTTTTACTGAGGATAGTGAAAGTATTGCTGAAGCCATCAAACTGCTTGACTTGGAGCGAATCACCGATGTGAAGTGAGTGTTTATCCAAATAATTGAGAATGTCAAAACTATCGTGCACACGAGTCAGACGGTAGGCGCCCGCTTCCTTGATGTCAGCTAGTGGTAGGTTATTGATTTCAACCAAGAGTTCTCCCTTGGCAGGAATGGTTCCTCCGTGAGGGCAGGTCTTGGGGAATCCTAGTAGTTTATCTAGTCTTTCCACGAACAGGTCAGAGACAGTATGTTCCAAGACCTCAGCTTCTTCATGAATCTGGTCACTCGTATAGTCTAAATGATGAACTAGAAAAACTTCAATCAAGCGATGTTTACGGTAGAGCTCAGAGACCAGTTTGAGGCCGAGGTCAGTCAGTAGATAGCCACATTCCTTGTCCTTGAGGATGAGATTTTCACTCTTCATCCGTTTAATCATTTCAGTTACGGCAGGGGGAGAGACTTGCATACGAGCCGCAATTTCCTTGTTGGTGATTTTATGCAGGTCTGTGCCAATTTCATAAATACATTTTAGATAATCTTCTTTATTCGGGGTCATTCGCTTCCTCTTGTCTAATATCTTTATCTAGTATATCAAAAAAAGCTAGATTTCTCTAGCTGTGACTTTTTATGTTATACTTATTGCAAGAGAAAAAACGAGGGGATGAATATGACAAAAATTGCTCTTCTTTCTGATATTCATGGAAATACTACCGCCTTGGAGGCTGTTTTGGCAGATGCTCGGCAGCTAGGAGTGGATGAATACTGGCTTTTGGGAGACATTCTCATGCCAGGGACAGGGCGTAGAAGGATTTTGGACTTGTTGGCTAAACTACCGATTACGGCTAGAGTTTTGGGAAATTGGGAAGATAGTCTGTGGCATGGTGTCCGTAAGGAATTGGATAGTACTCGTCCCAGTCAACGCTATCTCTTACGCCAGTGCCAGTATGTTTTAGAAGAAATTTCCCTAGAAGAAATTGAACTGCTCCACAATCAACCCCTCCAGATCCATCGTCAGTTTGGGGATTTGACGGTGGGAATTAGCCATCATCTTCCTGATAAGAACTGGGGACGAGAGTTGATTCATACTGGAGCGCAAGAGGATTTTGACCGCTTGGTGACCAATCCGCCTTGTGATATTGCTGTTTATGGTCATATTCACCAGCAGTTGCTTCGTTACGGGACTGGTGGGCAATTGATTGTTAATCCGGGTTCGATTGGGCAACCTTTCTTTCTAGATGCTCAGTTGCGGAAGGACTTGCGGGCCCAGTATATGATTTTGGAGTTTGATGACAAGGGCTTGGTAGATATGGACTTCCGACGGGTAGACTACGATGTGGCAGCTGAATTGCAGCTGGCTAAAGACCTGAAACTTCCCTATTTTGAGGTTTACTATGAAAGTCTGGTCAATGGTATCCACCATACTCATAATCAGGAATTTCTGAGAGAATTGGCCCAGAAAGAGGGCTATGATAGGGAGTTAGATGCCTGGTTGAAAAGTGGTAACGATTGACATTACAACTAAAAAGGGTATAATAATAGAAAAAGAAGAGTAGAGGCAGGCTAGCCTCGTAAAAAGGAGAAGAGGATGCAAATTCCAAGTAGATTTACCATTGCGACTCATATGCTGATAATCATTGCCCTCAAGGGGAAGGAAAGCAAGGTGACCAGTGATTTTCTGGCTGCTAGTGTCGGGGTCAATCCTGTCATTATCAGAAAGACCTTGTCCCAGTTGAAGAAGGCAGAGCTGATTTCAGTAGCGCGGGGAACAGGCGGAACAGAGATTGTCAAGGACCTTAAGGACATTAGTCTTTTAGATGTTTATCAGGCGGTTGAGTGTCTTGGTAAGACAGGTCAACTCTTTAGTTTCCATGACAATCCAAATCCAAATTGTCCAGTTGGAGCTCATATTCATGATGTTTTGGATCAAAAATTGGAGAGAATCCAGCTGGCTATGGAGTCTGAACTTGGTCAGACCAGTTTAGAACAGGTTGTGGCTGATGCAGAGAGTCAGATGAAGGAGTAAGAGGGATAGATGCCCTCTTTTTCTCTATGTAAAATTGTGATAAAATAGAATCATTAAAGGAGGAAGAAATGTACCTTGTTATAGGAATTGTATTAGCCTTTATAGTGTCATTTTGGAAGGATAATAGAAGTTTGTGGAATCCAGTATTATTCTTATTATCCCTCATTTCCAGTTATTTTTATCTAGGCTACCTTTTTTATCAAAATGGGTATGAGAAGATTCATTTCGCTTTTTTTATATTTCCCTTTATTTTACTTCCTTTTTTGCTTTTTCTAAGTGGCATCTTTCTAATCTATAATGGGGTCATTTTGTTGAAGCGAGAGGGACGTTCAAAGGCTAATTATCTCTCCATGCTCCTTGGAATAGTCATTTTGCTATTTTTTGCCTTGATGTCATTTCGATTGGGAGGACGACATGAATTATTTTACACCAATCACTTTCTAAATATTTTATTTGCATTTATTGCTTATTCTTACTTTATTTTTGGTTTTGCTTTTGTGGCTTTTATTCTGTACTCTATCTTGTATCTCTTTATTCCTAAGAAGAAGCATTATGATTTTATTATCATTCATGGTGCAGGTTTGTTAGACGGAGAAAAGGTAACACCTTTGCTGAAGAGGAGAATTGATAAGGCAGTGGAAGCTTATCACAAGTCTAAGAATCCTCATATCAAAATCATTGCCAGTGGTGGTCAAGGAGGAGATGAGAAGATTTCTGAAGCGCAGGCCATTACAAACTATCTTCTTGAAGAGACAGATGTTCCCCAAGATGCGATTATTCTGGAAGATCAATCAAGGACTACCTACGAGAACCTTCTCTTTTCTAAGGAACTTGGTGAGGAACTGGTAGCCAAACCTCAATTCCTCTTTGTTACAAATGACTATCATG
The DNA here is from genome assembly GCA_963527735.1 of uncultured Streptococcus sp. Lineage (GTDB taxonomy): Bacteria > Bacillota > Bacilli > Lactobacillales > Streptococcaceae > Streptococcus. The sequence continues at coordinate 3,066 of CAURTM010000014.1, read as the reverse complement.
TTTTTCGTACCAGTACCTATGCGCGTAAGTTAAATATGAAGGGAGATGGCCTCGGATGTAGGACGGCAGGCTACTACATACCATCTGCTTTTATTCGGGAGTACGTAGCGCTCTGTGTCAAGATGAAATGGCTCTTCCTTGCCTTTTATGTCCCGCTATTAGCTATCATTTTACTATCCTATAAAGGGGTTATTTGGTAGTCAGATTCTATTTAAAAAGACTTAGAATGCACATGAAAGTATGTATTCTAGGTCTTTTGTTTTGTATACATTTAATTTTCAAGAGTATTATCTATTCTTCCAGGCTTGGTAACGGGTATCAATTAATAATTGGGTAAGGCGACCCATAGTTTCCCTTTCTTCTTGGGTGAGGGATTGAGCTTGGACAAAGAGATGATGAATGTGTTCGATAGCCTTTAAGGAAGACAAGTCATTGATGGAGCTAATCCCAGCATCGAGAATGGTGCCAAAGAAGAGATCGAAGTAGAGCTGGAGTTCCTCGTCAGGGACTGTGGCCACCCACTCCTTGAAGGTTGTGTCAACTTGTTGGCTATCACTGTTGGTCTTATCCAGTTGGACGAAGTGCTTGTCCTCAATCTGCCAACTAAAGGTATCGTGCTGGGCGATACCACCTAAGGCAGTACTGTGCACGATGATTTGGTGGTCCGGAATTTCCAGCATCATACCGATAATGGAACCTTGTGGGATGAAGACCTTGGTTCTATCCATTATCCTTTGATAGCCCTCGGTTTGTGTCAGTTCTTTGTGGAGACCAGGCGCATCAAAGGTATAAACTGCTGTGATTTGATCTTGCAAGTTTTGCTCAATTTGACTAGCCGCATAGATGGCTAAATTTCCTCCCTTGGAATGCCCAGCCAGAATGACCTTTTGCTTAGGATGTTGGGCAAAAAAGTTCTTTAAATAGCGGAGGGCATGCTTTTGAGCAGGAATTTCCTTCATATAGGTCAGGTGGAAATCTTCCTTCCAGCCAATGATACTGTCATCAGTCCCACGAAAGACAATCAGATAGGTATCGAGAGTGAGGCGGTAGGTCATAGCCGCAAATTGTTTTTGTAGTTCAGGGTCTATGTCGTTGATAAAATGGGAGAGTTTGCAATTTTTGAATCGTTTGTGTTGAGACAGCTCATCCAATAGCTGGAGTCGATTTTTGCTGGTCAACATGCTAGACTCTCTTGGAACCTGAGGTGCCAAGTCTAAAAGTCGCTGAGGAGTTGTGGAGACCAGATTATCAAAGGAGAGGTAGATGATTTCTGTTAAGGCTAGAATATCTAATTCATTTAAAGGAAGGTCGTAAAAGGAATCGTGTGCGACATCTTTCAGATAATCAAAAATATTGACCATAATAGCTCCTTTCTTTTTATTTATCTTATCAAATTTCCCTTAAATTAGCTACTAGGATTGCCTCACTATGTTGGCTAAAAACAAGCTATGTCAAATTCAGTTTCAGACCTTACAGCATGGAAAAATCTGTTATAATAATAGCAAAGGAGAATCAGATGCACAAGATTTTATTAGTAGAAGATGATCAGGTCATTCGTCAACAGGTCGGGAAAATGCTCTCTGAATGGGGATTTGAAGTGGTCCTGGTAGAAGACTTTATGGAAGTTTTGAGTCTTTTTGTCCAGTCGGAGCCTCATCTGGTCCTCATGGATATTGGCTTGCCCTTGTTTAATGGCTATCACTGGTGTCAGGAAATTCGCAAGATTTCCAAGGTCCCCATCATGTTTCTGTCTTCGAGAGACCAGGCTATGGATATTGTCATGGCAATCAATATGGGGGCGGATGACTTTGTGACCAAGCCTTTTGACCAGCAGGTTCTTTTAGCCAAGGTTCAGGGCTTGTTGCGCCGTTCCTATGAGTTTGGGCGTGACGAGAGTTTACTGGAATATGCTGGTGTTATCCTTAATACTAAATCCATGGATTTACATTATCAAGGGCAAGTCTTGAATTTGACCAAGAACGAATTCCAGATTTTACGCGTTTTGTTTGAGCATGCGGGCAATATTGTAGCGCGTGACGACCTGATGCGGGAACTTTGGAACAGTGACTTTTTCATTGATGATAATACCCTCTCTGTCAATGTGGCTCGTTTGCGTAAAAAGTTGGAAGAGCAGGGCTTGGTAGGATTTATCGAGACCAAGAAAGGGATAGGGTACGGACTGAAGCATGCTTGATTGGAAACAATTTTTTCTAGCCTATCTGCGCTCCCGTAGTCGTCTGTTTGTCTATCTGCTTGCTTTAGCATTTCTAGTTTTGCTTTTTCAGTTTTTATTTGCCAGTTTGGGAATTTACTTTCTCTACTTTTTTCTCTTGTGTTGCTTTGTAACCATCTTATTTTTCGCTTGGGATATATTGGCGGAGATGCAGGTCTATCGCCAGGAAATTCTCTATGGAGAGAGAGAAGCCCAGTCTCCTTTGGAAATAGCTTTAGCAGAAAAATTAGAAGCGCGTGAGATGGAACTCTATCAGCAAAGGTCAGATTCAGAAAGAAAACTGACGGATTTGCTGGATTACTATACCTTGTGGGTCCATCAGATCAAGACCCCCATTGCAGCCAGTCAACTCTTAGTTGCAGAAGTAGACGACCGCCAACTGAAGCAGCAATTAGAACAGGAAATTTTCAAGATTGACTCCTATACCAATCTAGTTTTACAGTACTTGCGTTTAGAAAGTTTTCATGATGATTTGGTCTTAAAGCAGGTTCAAATCGAGGACTTGGTCAAGGAAATAATTCGTAAATATGCTCTTTTCTTTATTCAAAAAGGCCTAAATGTCAATCTACATGACCTTGATAAAGAAATCGTGACGGATAAGAAGTGGCTACTAGTGGTCATTGAGCAAATCATTTCAAACAGTCTCAAGTACACCAAGGAAGGTGGTCTGGAGATTTATATGGAAGGGCAAGAGCTTTGTATCAAGGATACGGGAATCGGGATAAAAAACAGTGATGTCCTCCGAGTCTTTGAACGTGGCTTTTCAGGATACAATGGTCGCCTAACCCAGCAGTCATCTGGACTTGGACTTTACCTATCTAAGAAAATTTCTG
>CAURTM010000013.1:0-32343 GCA_963527735.1 uncultured Streptococcus sp. | reverse complement strand
CAAGTGCGAGTCAATCAGCAAGCACATCAGCATCTGAATCAGCGTCAACAAGTGCAAGCCAGTCAGCAAGCACAAGCGCTTCAGAATCAGCATCAACAAGTGCTTCAGAATCAGCAAGCACAAACGCATCTGAATCGGCATCAACAAGTGCGAGCCAATCAGCAAGCACAAGCGCATCTGAATCAGCGTCAACAAGTGCGAGCCAATCAGCAAGCGCATCGGCTTCTGAATCAGCATCAACAAGTGCGTCAGAGTCAGCAAGCACGTCAGCGTCAGCAAGTTCTGAGATTGAACACTCAATGCGTGATAAGAATGTGACTGTATCATATGAAACGACTAAAGGAATTAATCTACGTCCGACTGAATCAGTAGCTCCAAAAGGAAGCAAAATCGGAACAGATTACGATGCAACGAAACCTGAATTGAAACCAGAACGCATCGAAAAAGATGGAAAAGTCTATGTTCTTGTTTCTACTAAAGAAGGTTCAGCACCAGAAAAAGGTAAAGTAAGTGGTGAATCTCAAAACATTACTTATGTCTACGAAGAGCTCGTTAGACCTGAAGTTCCAAATCAAAAATATGGTAATGTTATCGTAGTCTATACTGATGAATCAGGAAACCCAATCTCAGGTATTACTGATAAAGGTGTTGAGGTATCAAGTACCGTTGTGGATGAGTCAGCTACTCTAGTAAGAAATCCTTATGATACGACTGATAACAAGCCAGAAACCATCACAACGAAAGATGGAAAAGTCTACAAACTTGTGAAAGTGAAGAAAACAGCAGATGCAGAGAAATCTGATGTGAAAGCTAGAACTTCAGTAGTCACTTATGTTTATAGATTACTTGGAGCTGTTGATGAAAAACCAGAAGCTCAAATCGGTGTAGTAGTTGTCAACTATGTAGATGAATCAGGAAATCCAATCTCAGGTAAAGCATCAGATGGTACAGTAGTGCCAGCTATGGTAGTAGACACTGATGCCAGCCTAGTGGGTACACCATATGATACAAGAGACCATAAGCCACAAGTTATCTTTACTGATAATGGCGATGTGTATGTATTTGTAAAAGTTTCTGCAACATCAGCTTCAGAAACTGGTCTGGTTCAAGAAGGAGCTGTAGCTGTTGAATATGTTTACCGTAAAGTAGATGGAAAAGATTCAACATCACCAAGCACATCACCTTCTGAGTCAGCATCACCAAGTGTATCAGCTTCAGTAAGCACATCAGTCTCTGAATCATCATCAACAAGTACGTCAACTTCAGCAAGCACAAGTGCCTCTGAGTCAGCGTCAACAAGTGCATCGGCATCAGCAAGCACATCAGCCTCTGAACCAGCATCAACAAGTGCGTCAGCTTCAGCCAGCGTATCGGCATCAGCAAACACATTATCTTCTGAAACACCATCAGAATCAGCAGGTAAGTCAAGACAGCAATTGCCAAATACAGGTACAGAAGCTTCCAAATCATCTGTACTCCTTGGAGCTTTGGCAGCCGTGACTGGTTTAGGTCTGTTTGCGAAACGCCGTAAACGTGATGACGAAGAATAATCGGATTAAAAATACATAGGAAGTATTATTATTTCGATTTATGAAGAATCCCTTGGATGAAAAATCATCCAGGGGATTTTTTGCATTATTTCGTCGTAAATGTCCACTAATGATCGATAGTTGTATTCGCATTTTTCCTGTACGGTTGTAACATATGGTAAACAAGACTTTAAGATCTCATTTTACTTGTTGATTAATATCCTTGAAGAAATAAAACTCTATCGGCATGACTTTGAATCGTATATGATTATCTTTCCAATTCGTTAATTGTATGTAAATTTATTAATTTTCAATTCTGGGATAGCCTTGATATTTCTATGTAAGTTACTTTTATTATAAGAGTATTTGTGGTAAGATGTATATAACAAGAGAACACTATATAGTCTCTCTATATGAAAGGTAAATAACACTAAATTTGTATAAAGTTTTCGTTAGATGACTACTTATTCAAATTGTAGGTGAACTGATAGATTTAGTCAATTTAGTTGGAGGGGGAAAGTTTTAATTGATATCTGGAAAATTCTGTTTATTTTCACATAAAAATAAGCAACACCAACGTTATTTTCAATTTTTACCTGATGGTCAGATTAGAGATATTGGTGGAGCAGGTCATGATAATGAGCGGTTTTGGAAATTAGAAGATCACAAACTTAAATTATATTCTAAGTCAGAGCAACTAACAGCAGTTTTTGAGTGTTGCTATGAAGAAGTAGGCCATTCCTACTGGGAAGGATTACATCAGGAAACGATTCCCTTAGAAATACGAATATATGATTCGCGTCCAGACTTATTTGATTACCTGACAAAATATACTTGTCGTTATTTAATTGATTACGGAGCCTTAATAGTAGGGAAACATACGTATGGCATTCCACAATTAATTGACTATGACCACGGAGGTCAGGTTATAATTGGTGATTATTGTTCTATTGGGCATAATGTTCAATTTATAACTGCAAATCATGATTTAGAGTTGATTACAACCTATCCATTCAAGAGTTTAGAGGTATTTTACACGGATGAGTCATTGCAGATGACTGATGATCATATTTTGAAAAGTCCAACTCGAGTTGGTAATGATGTTTGGATTGGAAACAATGCTCAAATCATGGCTGGGGTAACTATTGGAGATGGTGCAGTCATAGCAGCAGGTGCTCTAGTGACCAAGGATGTAGAACCATATGCTGTTGTAGGAGGCAATCCAGCCAAAGTGATTCGTTATCGTATCGCAGAGCCTACTTTCCGTGAACAGATGTTAGAAATTGCGTGGTGGAATTGGCCAGAAGACATTATTTCTGAACGATTGGATAAAATCATGAGTAAGGATATATCAGGATTTATAAGAGAATACTTACCAAATGCAGGGGAAGTTAAATGTGATTGATCTGTTATTAGAAATATTAGAATTGATTTAGGGCATATCTTAAAAAATGCCTACTGTACTGAAATCGACTTTGTTTTTTATATATTACATCAGAAAAGGAGTATATGATTAAAATGATGGAAAAAATAAGTGTTATTGTTCCTGTTTATATGTCAGAACTATATCTTGAAAAATGCTTGGATAGTATCGTTCAACAAACCTATCAAAATCTTGAAATTATTTTGATTAATGATGGCTCAACAGATGGTTCAGCAGCAATCTGTCAACGTTATCAAAATCAAGATGCACGTGTTAAAGTCTATCATAAAAGAAACGGTGGAGTTTCTTCTAGCCGCAATCGTGCCTTGGAAGTGGTAACTGGGGATTATATCGTTTTTGTAGATAATGATGACTGGTTGGAGTTGGATCATATCCAAAATCTTTATGATTTATTGAAAAAAACAGATGCAGATATTGCAATCGGAAACTTTACTCAATTTTTGGATGATCAAGCTAGTTTTTTGATTCATGTAGGAGCAGATGGTTATTTTGAGCAGACTTATACGCCATTTGAATGGTTTAACTATCAATATGATAGTAAGTATAATTTCAGTCAATGCTTCACAGTTCCGTGGGCGAAGTTATACAAGACAGAACTGTTTAAGGATATTGTATATCCAACAGATAAAAGTGTAGAGGATGATTACACAACTTATAAAGTTTATCTTCAGGCAGATAAAATTGCTTTTATGAATAAGGCTATTTATATCCATAGAAAACGTTCTACAAGTGTTACAAGGACAGTCAATCTTGCAGATGTATATCCCTTAAAGAGTATTGAAGAACGTATGACTATTCTCCAATTGATTGGAGCTCCTCAGGAGTTATTAGATAGAGAAATTCAAGCTTATAAATGGCGATTATCTATTCATGAAGAAGAAACTCTTAAACATGGAGACGTGGAATCTTATCAACAAATTTTGGTCAAAAAAGCAATTGCAGCTAAATATTTTGAAGGTTAGTCAAACACATTTTATAAATTGATTTTTCTCTATTTTTAGATAGAAAAAGTGGCCTGTATTCAAAAATTAGAATGTTATCTAATTTTTGGGTATAAGCCACTTTTTTACGTTTATTAGATAGCTGTTCTAAAATAATAAGGCTAGTTACATCAATAGATTCCTATTTTAGATGTCTGAGATGAATTAAAAATTTATCTTTAGGATTGATCATTCGAAAATGTTATTGTATAACTGCAGTAAGATTATAACTCTAAATATTTTAAATTATTCAACTTGTATTTTTGCATGATTATTCAATTCAGGGAGTAATTATAATTTAGTTCTGTATGAACGATACTATCAATGAAATAAATATATTTTTTTAATTTGGAAATTCCTTAATAGCTCAAAAAATAGCAAAAAAAATGTTATAATAGTAGGAAAGGAGAACGAGCTCATGAATGAAAAAATTACGGTAATTGTGCCAGTTTATAATGTTAAACATTATCTAGATAAATGTTTGGACAGTTTAATTAACCAAACTTATAAAAATCTTGAAATTATCGTTATCAATGATGGCTCTACAGATAATTCGGGGATAATTTGTCAAGAGTATGCACAAAAAGATAATCGGATTATCTACATTGAAAAAGAAAATGGTGGTTTATCAGATGCGAGAAATGTAGGTCTGGACAAGATGACTGGTTCCTATGTAACCTTTGTTGATTCAGATGATTGGGTTGAGTCGGATTATGTAGAAGTTCTATATAATAAATTAATTGAGTATCAGGCAGATATTGCAGTTGGGAATTATTGTAAGTTTAATGAGTCTGATTTGAATTTCTATTTTCATATATCTGAAAATTATTTTGAGAAAGTTTATGACAATGTGTCTATAGTGGATTGTTTAAATGATTCTAATAAATTATTAAATTCAGCATTGATAGTTGCTTGGGGAAAAATTTATAGAAAAGAAATTATTTCTAATTTTCGTTTTCCAGTAGGAAGAGTGACTGAAGATGCAGTATTTAATTTGAAAATATTATTATCTTCCAAAAGTATTGTTTATATTAATAAAGCTTCTTATATCTACAGAGTTAGGAGTGGAAGTATTTCAAATACTTGGGATGAAAAATGGGTTAGAGATTGCGTATACGCTATAGAAGATAGATTGGCATTGTTATCAACATTAGGTTATCCAATGTCAGAACATATACGTGCTTATAAATTTATTTTAAATCATATAACTTCTGAAAGTAATAACAGAGGAATATCAGAATCTCATGTGTTAGATCAGATAAAAGAGAAGAAGATGTTATTAGATTTGCTTCAGACTCAAAATCAAGAATTTAAGAAAGCTATTGTCCTCGCAGCTAACTATGCCTATGCAGAGCAGGTCGTGACGACTATTAAGTCTATCTGTTACCATAATCGCTCGATTCGTTTTTATTTGATTAATAGTGATTTTCCAAATGAATGGATTAAACAATTAAATAATCGCTTAGAAAAGTTTGACTCAGAGATTATCAATTGTCGGGTGACATCTGAGCAAATTTCGCGTTATAAAACGGATATTAGTTACACAGTATTTTTGCGTTATTTTGTATCTGACTTTGTGAAAGAAGATAAGGCTCTCTATTTAGACTGCGACTTGGTAGTGACTAAAAATTTGGATAACTTGTTTGAAACGGATTTGCAAGACTATCCATTAGCAGCTGTTCGAGATTATGGAGGAAGAGTATACTATGGCAGGGAAATGTTTAATGCGGGTGTTTTACTAATCAACAATCGTTTGTGGAAACAAGAAAACATGTCCCAACGCTTGATAGATTTGACAAATGAGTGGCATGATAAGGTAGATCAAGCGGATCAGAGTATTTTAAATATGCTCTTTGAAAATAGATGGATAGAGATGGGATTTGACAACAACCATGTTGTGATTCATAAGCAATTCACAGACTATGAGTTACCAGCAGGTCAAGATTATCCTGGTATTATCCACTATCTCTCACATAGAAAGCCGTGGTTTGATTTAGCTGCGCAGACCTATCGTGATGTTTGGTGGTATTATCATAGTCTTGAATGGACAGAGTTAGGGAAAAATCATCATTTACGCCCATTACAAAAATCACATATCTATCCTATCAAAGAACCGCTTACTTGTTTAATTTATACGTCTTCAGATCAGATTGAACAAATTGATACATTGATTCAATCCTTGCCTAATATTCAATTTAAGATTGCGGCTAGAGTGATGGTCAGTGATCGTTTGAAACAATTGTTGGTTTTTCCAAATGTAACTGTTTATGCGGGAATTAATTATTTAGTAGAATTAGATCAAGAATTAATCGAGACTAGCCAGGTACTTTTGGATATTAATCATGGTGAAAAAACAGAGGAAGTATTAGATCGATTTTCAGAAAGAGGAAAGTTGATTTTAGCTTTTGAAAATACAAAATATCGTGAAGTTGGACAGATAACCTACAAAGTAGAACGAGTTCAAGAAATGATTGAGAAATTAAGAGAAGTGGAAGATAAACATGGATTTTAAAGATTCTGTAAAGTTATTAGGAGATTTTCATCATATAGAGATTTCTCCTACTAGTACTATTGAATTAGGAACAGATGTTACATTTCGTTCATTTGTAAGTTTAGAAGTAGCTAATAATGCTAAATTAACACTAGGAAATAGAGTTTTCTTTAATGACCATTGTACGATTCGTTGTGGTAAAGAAATTGAAATTGGTAAGGATACCATGTTTGGAGATGGGGTAAGGATTTTTGACCATAATCATAAATACTCAAATTACCATATCGAAAAAATTCAATTTACTGCTGACAAAATAACGATAGGAAAAAATTGTTGGATTGGAACTAATGTTGTCATTTTAAAAGGGGTTACGATTGGAGATAATGTCATTATTGGAGCAAATGCCCTAATTTATAAAGATATACCAGCTAATTCTATCGTTACTTCTCAGGAGGATTTAAAAATCATTCCTAGGAACCAACACCAATTTCATGTTTTTACTTTAACAGCTTCAGATACTTTAGAAAACCTAGACTATCTTGTTCAGAATCTTCCAGAGGTAGCTTTCCATATAGCAGCTAAAACAAATATTTCGGATTATCTTGAAAGTTTCAATCGTTATGAGAACGTGAATATATACACAAATGTTCATCATGATGATATTATTGAGGATTTGTTGAAGAAATCAGATATTTATTTAGATATTAACCATTGGGGAGAGGTAGATGGTATTGTTAATAGAGCAATAGAACAGAATAAGCCTGTTTATGCTTTTGAAAATACCAATCATGATTCAAGTGGATTTAGTAAAGTTTTTCGATCAGAAGATGCAAATGGAATGGTGACAGAGATGAAAAAAAATTTGGGAGAAGAAAAATTATAGTATGGAGAATGAATTAATCAGTATTGTAGTTCCAATCTATAACGTTGAGAATTACTTGCGAATGTGTTTAGATAGTATTCAGAATCAGACGTATCAAAATTTTGAGGTTTTATTAATCAATGATGGTTCTCCAGATAATTCAGTAGATATCTGTAGAGAATATGTTGCTAAAGATGCTCGTTTCCGTTATTTTGAAAAAGAAAATGGTGGATTATCTTCAGCAAGAAATTTTGGAATTGAACATTCAACAGGGGCATACGTTACTTTTGTAGATTCAGATGATTGGTTGGAACATGATGCTTTAGACAGACTATATGGTGCTTTGAAAAAAGAAAATGCAGATATTAGTATCGGGCGTTATAATTCTTATGATGAAACACGCTATGTATATATGACTTATGTTACGGAACCAGATGATTCTCTGGAGGTTATTGAAGGAAAAGCAATCATGGATAGGGAAGGCGTCGAAGAAGTCAGAAATGGGAACTGGACCGTAGCTGTCTTGAAGTTATTCAAAAGAGAGTTGTTACAAGACTCACCATTTCCTATAGGTAAAATTGCAGAGGACACTTACTGGACATGGAAGATACTTCTAAGAGCGTCGAAGGTAGTCTATTTGAATTGGTGTGTATACTGGTACCGTGTTGGTTTGACTGGTACTTTATCGAATACATGGAGCGAAAAGCGTATATATGATGAAATCGAAGCTAGAGAAGAGAAAATTGCTATTTTGGCAAGTTTAGGTTATGATTTGACCAATCATATTTTGGTTTATAAAAATCGATTACAAAGAGTGATAGCAAAGTTAGAAGAACAAAATATGCAGTGTACAGAGATTTATAGAAGGATGATGGAAAAATTATCTTTACTTCCGTAAATATTAATAAAAAATGAGATAATACAATATGAAACTACATTTAACAAACTTATACGGTATGGCTGGTGATAGTACTGTTATTCTAGCCCAAAATGCCGTACAAAAAATAGCAAGTCAGCTAGGATTTAGAGAAGTTGGTATTTATTTTTACAATATTGCTTCAGACAGTCCATCCGAAATGAATAAGCGTATGGATGGCATTATGGCCAGTATCTCTATTGGTGATATCTTAGTTTTCCAATCTCCTACTTGGAATGGTTTTGAGTTTGATCGTGTCCTGTTTGATAAGCTGAAGGATATGCAGGTGAAAATTGTTTGCTTTATTCATGACGTTGTTCCTCTCATGTTTGACAGTAACTATTATCTCATGAAAGAATACATGTATATGTATAATCTATCGGATGTTTTGATAGTTCCATCAGAGAGGATGAAAGCACGCTTGATGGAAGAAGGCTTGACAACTAAGAAAATCCTCGTTCAAGGGATGTGGGATCATCCTCATGATTTATCCTTATACACACCAGCTTTTAAAAAAGAACTCTTTTTTGCTGGGAGTTTAGAGCGTTTTCCAGACTTGCAAAATTGGTCTCAAGATACGCCTTTAAGAGTATTTTCAAATAACGGGGAGGCTAGTTCTATCGCTAGAAATCTTAGTATTGAAGGATGGAAAAAAGATGAGGAACTGTTGCTAGAATTATCAAAAGGTGGATTTGGGCTTGTCTGGGGAACGCATCAAAATGATGGAGAAAGCAACCAATATTACACCCTGAATATATCTCATAAGGTTAGTACCTATCTGACAGCTGGGATTCCAGTTATTGTACCAAGTAGCTTATCAACCGCTAAATTTATAGTGGATCAGGGCTTGGGCTTTGTGGCAGATAGTCTAGAGGAAGTACATGCGATAGTTGATAAAATGAATCTACAAGAATATCAAGAAATGACGAATCGGATAAAGACCTTTAGTTATCTGTTAAAAGAGGGGTATTTTACTAAAAAGTTATTGGTAGATGCAATCTACCATTTGGGAATTGATTAAGAGAACAAGATGATTAAAACAATTGTATTAGCTGGTGATTGTAATTACACCACGCAGTTAGAGGTAACTATAAAATCTATCCTATACCACAATAGAGACGTTAAGATTTATATTTTAAATCAAGATATTATGCCAGATTGGTTTCGCAAACCACGAAAAATAGCTCGAATGTTAGGTAGTGATATTATTGACGTGAAGTTGCCAGAGCAGGCTGTTTTTCAAGGTTGGGAAACTCGGGAGTATATAAGTCCAATGACTTATGCCAGATACTTTATACCAGATTATATTTCTGAGGATAAAGTTTTATATTTGGACAGTGATTTAATTGTAAATCAATCTTTGGAACCATTATTTGAGATTGACTTTTATGAATATTTATTAGCAGCTGCTTGGGATACGGATGGTGTCACATTTAATGCAGGAGTGATGCTGATCAATAACAAAAAATGGCGTCAAGAGAAATTAAAAGAACGACTAATTGAGCAATCAATAGTTATATTAAAAGAAGTGGATGAAGGGAAATTTGAAAATTTTAACGGTGATCAAACGATTCTGAATCAAGTTTGCTCTAATAGATGGTTAGAGCTAGATAGAGGATACAATCTTCAAGTGGGTCATGACGTAACTGCTTTTTATAATAAATGGAATAATTATTTTAATGAATTAGTTCCCCCTAGCATCATACATTTTGTGTCCTATAGAAAACCTTGGTCAACCTTGATAGCCAATCGTTATCGTGATTTATGGTGGGAGTTCCATGATTTAGAGTGGAGTCAAATTTTACAACATCATATAGGGGAGTTTGAACTGACATCGTCTTTAGATAAAGAATTTTCTTGTTTAACCTTAACGAATTCCCAAGAGTTAGAAGGAATAGAAGAGCTAGTTACAGCACTACCAGATGTGGTATTTCATATTGCAGCTTGGACGGATATGGGGGGGGAACTAACAAAATTAGCTGTATATGATAATGTGAGATTGCATCCACAGATTGTTCCTCCGGTCTTAGATAAGCTGAAAAAGTTAACAAATCTTTACTTGGATATTAATTATGGGAATGTAGATGAAACATTTTTAGAATCTGTGAAAAAACAAGAAAAAACGCTACTGGCTTTTCAATCGACTCGGCATGGAAATTTGGGACAAATTGTTTTCGAAAATGGAGAAATCTCTTCTATGATTGATGCAATTAAGGAACTTAAGAAAAATGGGCATCTTACCTGCTTTCGACAACCCCCAAGTTTAACTTGCTTAACATTTACTGCTTCTCAGGATATTGAACAACTGGATTACTTGGCTGAACAGCTACCCAATGTTGTTTTTCAAGTTGCAGCTTGGACAAGTATGGGGCCAAAATTATATGATTTATCTAATCGTTATTCTAATATTCAACTTTATCCAGCAATTTCAAGAGATAAGTTAGAAGAATTGAAAGAAAAGATGGATGCTTACTTAGATATCAATTTGGTGAGTTCGACGGCTGATATTGTTGAAGAAATGACTCGTCTATCTAAACCGATACTAGCTTTTTATAAATCTCAAAATGGGAATAATGGTCAAAGATTGTATTCAAGTGAACATCCTGAAAGAATGTTGGCTGATTTACAGAAATTAATAAATAATGAAATTCTAGGGAAACAGCTGGATCCGATTCAAGTAAAAGGGATAGATGAAACCTTAGATTATATTATTGAGAACAAGTCTTCTTTGGTTCGTTTCGGGGATGGAGAAATTAATATGCTTGCAGGGCATTCGATTCCATACCAGGATTATGATGAAGAGTTGGTCTCGACTATGAGAGATATCATCGGACAGGAAAGTAGAGAAGAATTAGTTGTGTGCCTTCCTGACGCCTTTACAGATCGTTTCAGGTTTACATCTTGGGCAATTCCATTTTGGAAAGATCACATGGATCATTATATGGATTTTTACAGAGAACTATGTAGTAATTCATGGTATGGCTCAACCTTTGTATCTCGCCCTTATATCGATTTTGAAGACAAGAGTCAAGCTAAAGCTCAATTTGAAAAATTGAAAAGTATCTGGGAAAACCGTGATTTACTGATAGTTGAAGGTGCGACTTCTCGTTCAGGTGTCGGAAATGATTTATTTGATGAGGCAAATTCTATTAAACGGATTATTTGTCCTTCTCATAGTGCTTTTTCTAGAGTTCATGAAATTGAACAAGAAATTGAAAAACATGCGGCTGGTCGCTTGATTTTATGTATGTTAGGTCCTACAGCTAAAGTTTTAGCTTATCATTTGAGTCGAAAAGGTTATCAGGTATTGGATATCGGTCATATTGATTCAGAATATGAGTGGATGAAGATGGGAGCTAAAACAAAGGTTAAATTTGCGCACAAACATACAGCAGAATACAATTTTGATCAGGATATTGAATTCATTGAGGATGAAGTATATAACAGTCAAATTGTAGAGGATTTATCGAGATAGAAAATATGGACAGAATATAAGTAGAAGAATTAATTACTGTTATTGTGTCTGTTTACAATGTAGAAGATTTTATTGGTATCTGTTTAGATAGGTCTATCTAAACAGACTGATAAACTTTTTGAAGTGCTGATGGTGAATGATTGTTCTACAGATAATTCAGGGTCCATTTGTAAGGAGTACGCTGTTCGTGATAGTCGTTTTCATTATCTCGAAAAAGAGAATGGAGGCCTTTCAGATGCTCGCAATTTTGGTCTTGAACATTCTAAAGGAGCTTACATTACATTTGTCGATTCTGATGATTGAGTTAGTGATACTTATCTTTTTGATTTATATGAAGCACTAACTAGATAGAACGCCGATATTTCAATAGCAAGCTATGTAAAGTACAATGTAGCAGAAGCGATGTATTATTTCCATATATATGAAGATAATTACTATGAAAGAGTTTTTTCTTCTGAGGAGTTAATAAGAGAATTGCCGAATTTAGAAAATGCAGAGTTGTCTTACTACACTAGCTGAGGGAAATTATTTAGAAGAACAGTATTTAAACATGTTCATTTTCCAAAAGGAAAGTTAATAGATGATACTAGAACGAATATTAATTTGTTCTTAGAATCATCAAAAGTAATTTATAGTAATAGAGGTTTATATTTCTACGGTGTTAGAGAAGGAGCTATTATACACAGTAATAGAGAAAATTTGCTAGAGGATATTTTTGATGCTTTAGTTGAACGAATTTGTATTGTGAGTATGAGTGGTTTGTACACAGATTCTTCTAAGCATTCTTTGTTATCTCATTTAGACGGTAGATGTTCTCAGGCGAAAGAGTGTATTTTAGAGTATTTTAAAATTTACGGAAGATATATGGAAATGATTCATTTAATTAAATGAATGGCATAGGAAGGAAACGATATGTTAGAAAATAAGAAGGCTGTGGTATTTGCAGGTGATTATGGATATATTAGACAGATTGAGACTGCCTTGAAATCTTTGTGTTATCATAATAGTGGTTTGAAAGTTTATATTTTCAATCAAGATATTCCTCAAGAGTGGTTTCGTTTTTTACGCCCAAAATTACAAGAAATAGGAAGTGATTTGATTGATTGTAAGTTAATTGGACCACAGTTTCAAATGAACTGGTCAAATAAACTGCCACATATCAATCACATGACTTTTGCACGCTACTTTATTCCGGATTTTGTAACAGAAGATAGAGTTCTCTATCTTGATAGTGATTTGGTTGTGACAGGCGATTTAACCGATTTGTTTGAATTAGATTTAGGTGAAAATTATTTGGCAGCAACTCGCTCTTGTTTTGGAGCGGGAGTTGGTTTTAATGCTGGAGTTTTGTTGATTAACAACCAAAAATGGCAATCTGAAAATATTCGACAAAAATTGATTGAACTAACAGAAAAAGAACATGAAAATGTGGCAGAAGGAGATCAGTCCATTTTGAATATGCTTTTTCATGATTGTTACAAAGATTTAGATTGGAACTACAATTTTCAAATAGGATTCGACTATGGTGCTGCAGCACATAATCATGAATTTATTTTTCAGATTTCATTAAATCCATTACCGACAATTTTACATTTCTTATCTCAGGATAAACCTTGGAACCAATTTTCTGTAGGTAGATTAAGGGAAGTTTGGTGGCATTATAACTTACTCGAGTGGTCTGAAGTTGTTAAACATTGGAGTGAACAAGGTTTTTGTTATACTGTTGAAGAATATCTACCAAAATTTCATTGTGTCAATTTAACTAATTCTTGGAATGTTGAAAAAATTGACTATCTTATTCAGGAATTGCCCAATGTCCATTTTCATCTTGCGGCATTTACAAATATGTCAGGAGAGCTGCTTTCTCTTTCTCGTTTTCATAATGTGACTTTATATCCAAATATATTGCCTCTTTTAGTAGAGAAAATAGTTGAGAAATCGGACTTATATTTAGATATTAATCATGACGGAAAAATGGAAATGGTTTATGAGTATGTGAAAAAACATAACAAACCAATGTTAACATTTGATAATACATATTTCTCTGGTGTACCTGAAGAATCCTATGTTGGAGTTTGTCATCATGATAGTCCTGATGAAATGGTAGAAATGATTAAAAGTTTTATGGAAGGAAAGTCATGAGAAAATCAATTGTCTTAGCAGCGGATAATGCTTATTTAGTTCAATTAGAGACAACAATTAAATCGATTCTTTGTCATAATACAGAAGTTGATTTTTATATTTTAAATAGTGATATAGCACCAGAATGGTTTAAGTTATTAGTTCCTAAATTAAAATATTTTGCTTCCAGCATTAAAAATATTCGTTTGAATTCTAGTGATTTTAAAGATTTTAAAACGGCAAATTATATAAACTATGCAACATTTTATAGATTTTTAATCCCTAACATTGTTGAAGAAGGTAGAGCTTTATATCTTGATTGTGATTTGATTGTGAGTGGTGATTTAAGTCCCTTATTTGAATTAGATTTTAAAGGTTATCCTATAGCAGCAGTACAGGACAACTATGGATGGGAACTATCTATTAATGGTTTCAATGCTGGAGTATTATTAATCAATAATGATATGTGGAGAGAGCAAAATATTACGCATGAGTTATTGGTATTGACAGAAGAAAAGCAAGATCAAGTTCAAATGGCAGACCAAAGTATCTTAAATATTTATTTTGAGAATAGATGGTTGCAGTTAGATTACAAGTTCAATCAATTAACTGGTTTAGATTTTCTACATACACCAGGGAATTTAGAAAATTTAGATAAAAAGTGGCCGGTGATTACGCATTTTGCCAGTCATGATAAACCATGGAATACTTATAGTGTATCGCGACTTCGAGAGCTGTGGTGGGTGTATAGAGATTTAAATTGGTCTGAAATGATGTCAGGAAAAGCAAATCTTAATTATTTTGAACGTAGTAACCAATCTAAGAAGAATGCTTTTATTGCAACATGGGTTTTAGAAGTAGAGCATTTAGAATATTTAATAAAGTCTTTACCAGAATGGCATTTCCATATTGGAGCTCCAGTATATTGTGCTCCTGCTCTAACTAATTTATCAGTTTATGAAAATGTGACATTGTATCAGAGTATCATTCACAATAGAATTGAATGGCTCTTAGATGATGCAACTGTATATCTAGATATTAATCATGGAGCAGAGGTTTTGGACGTCTTGTCTAAGACCAGAGATAGAGGGATAAAAATATTTACTTTTGATACTACTAGGAAATTCTTAGATGATAGTATTTACAGTGGTATTTTCTCTGTAGATAGACCTGACGAAATGGTTAAAGCTATAAAGAGTTTGGAAAACTAGTCTTAAGTCGAGTACAAATTTTAACTATAGCGAAATTCAAATCAAGATTTAATAAGGAGTATTTCGTGAAAAAAATTTATTCATCAATAGCAGTAAAAAAGGGATTGATAACTTTATTTCTGCTGTTTATCTATGTATTGGGAAGCCGACTTACTCTTCCTTTTGTTGATTTGAACAGTAGAGACTTTCTAGGTGGTTCAACGGCATATTTAGCGTTTTCAACGGCACTTGTAGGAGGGAATCTAAAAAGTTTATCCCTATTTTCTATAGGATTATCACCATGGATGTCATCAATGATTCTATGGCAGTTACTCACCTTTTCTAAGAAATTAAATATTTCTTCAGGGGCAATAGAAGTTCAAGATAGAAGGAAGATGTATTTAACATTAATCATTGCTTTGATTCAATCTTTGGCGCTTTCATTGAATTTACCGATCCAACATCTTTATTCCTCCTTATTAGTAACCATAATGAATACTCTGTTATTAATAGCTGGCTCCTTCTTTCTCATATGGTTATCAGATTTAAATGCTCAACTTGGAGTAGGTGGTTCTGTAGTTATTTTACTAGCTAGTATTATTTTAAATATTCCACAAGATATTATAAATACATTTCATCTTGTTCGAATCTCTATGGGAATAATGATATTGATTGTATTGAGCAGTATTGTATTAACTTATATGATGGTACTTATGTATAGAGCGCGATATCGTATACCAGTTCATAAGATTGGCTTACGTAGTCGATTTAAGCGCTATTCTTATTTGGAAATAATGTTAAATCCAGCTGGTGGTATGCCATTTATGTATGTTATGAGTTTCTTAAGTTTACCTACCTATATCTTTTTACTATTACAAACCCTTTTTCCTCAGACTTCCGCATTCTCTGAAATATCTGCTCAGTACGGAGTTGGAAAACCATTATGGATTTATTCATATATTGCTATGATTTTTTTATTTAGTATTGCTTTTGCTTTTGTCAATTTGAGTGGTGATCAGATATCAGATCGTATGAAGAAATCTGGAGAGTATATATATGGAGTTTATCCAGGTGAGGAAACAAGTCGCTTTATTAATCAATTAGTATTGCGCTTTTCGATCATAGGAGGAACCTTTAATGTTTTGATGGCGGGTGCTCCAATGTTATTTGTTTTATCTGATGAAAAGTTATTGAGGATTGCTATGATTCCAGGTCTATTTATGATGTTTGGTGGTATGATTTTTACAATCAAAGATGAAATGAAGGCTTTGAGACTAAATGAAACCTATAAACCCTTGATTTAGGAGGCTTTTATGTATTATTTTATTCCAGCTTGGTATGGTTCAAACCGTCAATGGCACGCTGATTTGACTCCATGGTATTATTCTCACTTTAAACTTGAATTTGATGATACTTTCAATCAAATTAGGCTTTTTCAAAGACAAGGAATATCATCTCGGCTATTAGTATTAGCCTATCAGCCACATTTGCGTTACTTTTTACATAGACATGGTGTCTTAGAGACAGAAGTCTATTCTATATTTGATGATCTGCAAGACTTGCATGATATACACACCCAGGTTCTTAATATGAGAGATATGGAGTGGGATAGTGATTGTCAATTTCTCTATAGTCCATTTGCAATAGTAGTTCAAAAAAATGGTAAAAAGTATGCCAAGGTAGAACATGGTGTAGAAGGATTTATCAGTGAAATCCAATATTTTGATCTCGATGGACAGATAAGTAAAAATTATATCATGGATGATCGTGGCTTTGTATCGAGCGTCATTTATTTTGAGAATGGACAGCCTACCTATCAAGACTATTTGGATCCTAAAGGTATCTGGAGATTTAGAGAGCATTTAAATGAGGGAGGCCGAGTAGAGGTGAATCCAATATTTGGTTACCGTTTTAAACAGCTTCACTACACTGATATGAGTCAACTAATCGCAGAATATTTTGACAAATATTTGCAAAAGCAACAGAAAAAACAGGATGTTTTCATCATTCCTTCTCATCCCCATCATGACCAATTTGTCTTAAATTGCTTACCGAGTGATACTGCTAGAATTTTGAGTCTTTTCATTAATCGGAATTCTCAAGCTAGTTTTAAAGACTTAGCTCCATCATTTGATCAAGTAGATGTAGTATTAGTGGATAGAGAGGATAGTTTACAACTTTTACAAGAATTATATCCTACATTATCGGATAAATTTTATCATCTCTCTCCTTTTGATACGCGTTTACGATTAGGTCGAAGTCAGACTCGGAAGGAGTCGATTATTTACTATCAATTAGATTTTTCTGAAGGAATTGATAGACAAGCCCTATTTCAGGTTTTATCATTTATTGCTGAAACAAAGAATACAGAAGTTATTTTTGGAGCCTTCTCTGCTAGTCAGAATCAAATGGAAGAGGTGGAAATTCTTGTCAATGAAATCATTCAGGAACAAATCTATACTGATAGTTTAGAAAAAGGAATAGACTACGGTGGGGCAGAAAATCCTTTAGAAGAAAATCAAGAGCAGGAACTACGTTTTCAATTTGTCAACATGAATGATGAATTGGATCTGATTAAGACGCTAGAGTTTGTTCGTTTGATTGTGGATCTTAATAAACAACCCCATCTCTATACTCAAATCGCAGGTATTAGTGCGGGAATTCCTCAGATTAATCAAGTTGAAACAGTCTATGTGGAACATTTGAAAAATGGTTATTTGATTTCAGATGTGACAGAATTTTCCAAGGCTGCACATTACTATACAGATAAACTAAAAGAGTGGAATCAAGCCCTAGTATACTCTATTGATAAAATCAAAGAACATACTGGACAACGATTCTTAGATAAATTGCATCGTTGGCTTGAGGAGGTTACAGATGTCAAAGGACTATAAAATCCTACAGATAGGGATTGATAATTGGGCTCATCATTATGAAATTCCTGAAAACATGGATTGGTATTATTTCTGTCCCAACTCACCGTTAGCTCTTCGTAAAATGATGGAAATGGAAGGGATAACCAGTTTTCAGGCTATCTTAATAGAGGATGGTCAGTATTTATCTGATTTACTGCCTTTTATTCATCATATTGAGCCTTACACTCTTTTTTATGATCAAGATTTTAAGGCGCCTGATTCGGTTATTTTTGATTTGTTAAAGCAGAGGTGTGCTCGGGCTGTAGATTTCTCAGATCCCCAGCAATTAGTAAATGATTTATCAACTTCTCTCTTTGGTGGTGGGTATGGGGATAAATTATTTCCGTCAAGTATCGAAATTCATCCTTCATTTGAAGGTTCTATTACCTATCAAGGATTTGAGCATGTGACTCTAGAAGGAAATTTTGGAGATGATTTTCAGCAACTAGCTTATTGGTCCTATAATATTATGGTCTATAAAAATTTACCCATTGAACTATGGTTAGAGTACGAAAAACAAGGGAATTGTGAATTTCGAATAGTGATTCGTAAGATATGGAATGGTTCAGTGGATGACTTTTTTGAAGAGGAAGTTTATTCAGAAGCTGATTTAGGAAAAGCTATTATTATGGATAGTAAAGATAGTAATTACTTGTTAATTATATCGATTGAGGCATGTGGAAATGGGAAACTCCAGTTAGGAAATCTTCACCAGCGCTGGAGTCGAAAACAATTTGGCAAATTTGTCCTTGGTGGTGGTATATTACACGATGAAAGTAGAGATGAAATTAATTACTTTTTCCATCCAGGTGATTTCAAGCCACCTTTAGCTGTTTATTTTTCAGGTTTTCGTCCTGCCGAGGGATTCGAGGGATATTGGATGATGAAAAATTTGGGTTGTCCTTTTCTCTTGTTTTCAGATCCCCGTCTACAAGGAGGCGCTTTTTACTTAGGAAGTGATGAATTAGAAAATAAGGTAAAACAAACAATTCAATATTACTTGGATTATCTTGGTTTAACATCTAAAGATTTAATTTTATCAGGCATCTCTATGGGAACTTTTCCATCCTTTTATTATGGTGCTTCCTTTGAACCTCATGCTATTATTGTAGGTAAGCCTCTTGCTAATATTGGAACTATAGCTAGACGTGGGCGATTAGAGGCACCGGGGGTATTTGACACATCATTTGATATTCTAAGACATCAGACAGGAGGTATTAGTTCACAACATATGTTGAAACTAGACCAGCGTTTTTGGAAGGTCTTTAAACAAGCTGATTTTTCAATGACAACTTTTGGCTTATCTTATATGAAGGATGAAGATATGGACAGTCAAGCCTATGAGCAATTAGTATCTCATCTATGTAATACTGGAGCTAAGATACTATCTAGAGGAACAGTGGGTCGACACAATGATGATTCCAATACCAATATTTTGTGGTTCTTGCATTTTTATAACATGGTTCTAGAAGATTTCGGAAGGAGTAGATAGTGATTATCAAACAACGAGAAGATATTGGGTGGGGAGAGATTGCTAGCACTTATATGTATGGTACGAAGGTTTCATACCATACTAACAAATGCATCAGTATTTATAACCCTTTGGTACGTTCTGGAGTAGTAATCAGAAGTTGGGATTCTAGTGTAAACTATCAAGCCTCCAGAACTCAGCCCAGTCTCCCTTTGCTGAAGAGAAAACAGGATTATCAATTATGTATGAATTTTGAATGTCATCCTACCAATGGAGTTTATACAAAGATTGCCTTTTTTGATAGATATGGAGATGTGATTGAAGAGAAAATTGAAAAAATGAAAGTCTTTGATTTTACCTATCCGGATGATACCTATACCTACCAAGTTTCCCTTCTGAGTGCTGGTTTTGAGTCCTTAGATTTCTATTCTTTTTCTATAAAGGAGACGAATCGTGTTTAAAGGTATATATCAAGATTTTCAACTTCAGAAAGTCAAAAGGATTTTAAGAAAGATTAATGCTCTTAAAGGAAAGATGGAGTCTCTATCAGACCAGGAACTAGCGGCAAAAACAGTGGAGTTTCGTCAGCGCCTTGTTAAAGGAGAAACGGTAGATGATCTTCTAGTGGAAGCTTTTGCTGTTGTTCGTGAAGCGGATAAGCGAGTACTGGGAATGTTTCCCTATGATGTCCAAGTTATGGGAGGAATTGTTATCCATCAGGGAAATGTCGCTGAGATGAATACTGGTGAGGGGAAAACCTTGACAGCTACTATGCCTGTTTATCTCAATGCCCTGACAGGTAAAGGTACTATGCTGATTACTACCAATGACTATCTAGCTAAACGTGATGCTGAAGAGATGGGACAAGTGTATCGCTTCTTAGGATTGACAATTGGGGTACCTTTAACAGATGATCCAAAAGAGGAATTGACGGCAGAAAAGAAAAAAAAGATTTATTCTTCTGATATCATTTATACAACTAATAGTAATTTAGGTTTTGATTATTTAAATGATAATCTGGCTTCAAATGAGGAAGGGAAATTTTTACGTCCCTTTGATTACGTTATTATTGATGAGATTGATGATATCCTATTGGATAGCGCTCAGACACCACTTATCATTGCAGGAGCTCCGCGTGTTCAGTCTAATCATTACGGTATTATTGATACGCTGGTAACGACTTTGGTAGAAGGAGAGGACTATATCTTTAAGGAGGAGAAGGGTGAGATTTGGCTCACTACCAAGGGAGCTAAGGCTGCAGAAAGCTTTTTAGGGATAGATCATTTCTACAAGGAAGAGCATGCGGTTTTTGCTCGTCATTTAGTATATGCTATACGAGCCCATAAACTCTTTACAAAAAATAAAGACTATGTCATTCGTGGGAATGAAATGGTACTGGTAGATAAGGGAACAGGTCGTTTGTTGGAACAAACTAAACTTCAAGGAGGTCTCCATCAGGCTATTGAAGCTAAGGAACATGTTAAATTATCTCCAGAGACGCGGGCTATGGCCTCGATCACCTATCAGAGTCTTTTTAAAATGTTTAATAAGATATCTGGTATGACAGGGACAGGTAAGGTCGCGGAAAAAGAGTTTATTGAAACTTACAATATGTCGGTAGTACGCATTCCAACCAATCGTCCTAGACAACGTATTGACTATCCAGATAATCTATATATCACTTTACCTGAAAAAGTGTATGCTTCTTTGGAATACATCAAAGAATACCATGCTAAGGGAAATCCCCTACTCGTTTTTGTAGGCTCAGTTGAGATGTCTCAACTTTATTCGTCACTCTTGCTTCGTGAAGGGATTGCCCATAATGTCCTAAATGCTAATAATGCGGCGCGTGAGGCTCAGATTATCTCCGAGTCAGGTCAGATGGGGGCTGTGACAGTGGCTACCTCTATGGCAGGACGTGGTACGGATATCAAGCTTGGTAAAGGAGTCGCAGAGCTTGGGGGCTTGATTGTTATTGGAACGGAACGGATGGAAAGTCAACGGATCGACCTGCAAATTCGTGGACGTTCTGGTCGTCAGGGAGATCCTGGGATGAGTAAGTTTTTTGTATCCTTGGAGGACGATGTTATCAAGAAATTTGGTCCATCTTGGGTTCATAAAAAGTACAAAGACTATCAGGTTCAAGATATGACTCAACCAGAAGTATTGAAAGGTCGTAAATACAGAATGCTAGTCGAAAAGGCTCAGAATGCTAGTGATAGTGCTGGACGTTCAGCACGTCGTCAGACTCTAGAATATGCTGAAAGTATGAATATTCAACGGGATATGATTTACAAGGAGCGTAATCGTCTAATAGATGGTTCTCGTGACTTAGAGGATGTTGTAGAGGAAATCATTGCTAGTTACATAGATCAAGTGACTTCTTCAGAATATGAAAGCCGAGAGTTACTCTTCCACTTTATCGTGACCAATATTAGTTTTCATATTAAAGAAGTTCCAGATCATATAGATGTGACTGACAAGACTGCAGTTCGTAGCTTTATAAAGCAGGTGATTGATAAAGAACTTTCTGAAAAGAAAGAATTGCTTGAGGAACATGGCTTATATGAACAGTTTTTACGACTTTCTATGCTCAAGGCTATTGATGACAACTGGGTTGAGCAGGTAGACTATCTACAACAGTTATCTATGGCTATCGGTGGTCAATCTGCTGCACAGAAAAACCCAATTGTAGAATATTATCAAGAAGCTTATGCGGGCTTTGAAACGATGAAAGAACAAATCCGTGCGGATATGGTGCGTAATCTCCTGATGGGCTTAGTTGAAGTCACTCCTAAGGGTGAGATTATGACTCATTTCCCATAAAAAGAGGAAAATATGACAATTTACAATATAAATTTAGGACTTGGCTGGGCTAGTAGCGGTGTTGAATACGCCCAAGCCTATCGTGCTGGTGTTTTTCGGAAATTAAATCTGTCCTCTAAGTTTATCTTTACAGATATGATTTTAGCCGATAATATTCAGCACTTAACAGCCAATATTGGTTTTGATGATGATCAAGTGATCTGGCTTTATAACCACTTTACAGATATCAAGATTGCACCGACTAGCGTGACAGTGGATGATGTCCTGGCTATTTTCGGCGGTGTGGAAAGTCGTAGAGAAAAGAATGGTAAGGTCTTGCGTGTATTCTTTTCTGACCAAGATAAGTTTGTCACCTGTTATTTGGTTGATGAGGACAAGGACTTGGTTCAACATGCCGAGTATGTCTTTAAAGGAAAATTGATTCGTAAGGATTACTTTTCTTATACGCGTTATTGTAGCGAATACTTTGCTCCCAAGGACAATGTTGCAGTCCTATACCAACGAACTTTCTATAATGAAGACGGAACTCCAGCCTATGATATCTTGATGAATCAAGGGAAGGAAGAAGTTTATCGTTTCAAGGATAAGATTTTATATGGGAAACAAGCCTTTATGCGTGCCTTTATGAAATCCTTGAATTTGAACAAGTCTGATTTGGTCATTCTCGATAGGGAGACAGGCATTGGACAGGTTGTTTTTGAGGAAGCACAAGCAGCGCATTTAGCGGTAGTTGTTCATGCGGAGCATTATAGTGAAAATGCTACAAATGAGGACTATATCCTTTGGAACAACTACTATGACTATCAGTTTACAAATGCAGATAAGGTTGACTTCTTTATCGTATCCACTGATAGACAGAGAGAAGTTCTGCAAGAGCAATTTGCTAAATACACCCAGCATCAACCAAAGATTGTTACCATTCCTGTAGGCAGCATCGATGCTTTAACTGAGTCAAGTCAGGGACGTAAGCCATTTTCATTGATTACGGCTTCACGTCTTGCCAAAGAAAAACACATTGATTGGTTGGTCAAGGCGGTCATTGAGGCTCGTAAGGAAATCCCTGAATTGACCTTTGATATTTATGGTAGTGGTGGAGAAGATTCTCTTCTTCGAGAAATTATTGCTAGTCATAAGGCAGAAGACTATATCCAGCTCAAGGGACATGCGGAACTTTCGCAGATTTATAGCCAGTATGAGGTTTACTTGACGGCTTCTACTAGCGAAGGATTTGGTTTGACCTTGATGGAAGCAATTGGTTCAGGTCTACCCCTAATCGGTTTTGATGTGCCTTATGGTAATCAGACTTTTATAGAGGATGGGCAAAATGGTTATCTGATCCCAAGTTCATCTGACCATGTGGAAGACCAAATCAAGCAAGCCTATGCAGCTAAGATTTGCCAACTGTATCAAGAAAATCGTTTGGAATCTATGCGTGCCCATTCTTATCAAATTGCAGAAGGCTTCTTAACCAAAGAAATTTTAGAAAAGTGGAAGAAAACAGTAGAGGAGGTGCTCCATGATTGAACTTTATGATCGTTACAGTCAAGAAAGTCGAGATTTACATGAAAGTCTCATGGCTACTGGACTGTCTCAACTTGGAGTGGTCATCGATACAGATGGTTTTCTGCCTGATGGTCTGGTTTCTCCTTTTACTTATTATCTAGGTTACGAGGATGGAAAACCTCTCTATTTTAACCAAGTCCCTGTTCCAGCTTTTTGGGAAATTTCAGGAAATAATCAGTCTGCTCGTATTGAAGATATGACACAGGAAAGGGCCGTTATTCATTATGCAGATGGTCTGCAGGCTCGCTTGGTTAAACAGGTAGACTGGAAAGATCTAGAAGGTCGAGTACGTCAGGTTGACCACTACAATCGCTTCGGAGCTTGTTTTGCTACAACGACCTATAGCGCAGATAGCGAGCCGATTATGACAGTTTACCAAGATGTCAATGATCAACAAGTTTTACTTGAAAACCATGTGACGGGTGATATCTTATTGACTTTGCCTGGTCAGTCCATGCGTTACTTTGCAAATAAGGTTGAATTTATCACCTTCTTTTTGCAAGATTTGGAAATAGATACCAGTCAGCTTATCTTTAATACCTTAGCGACTCCTTTCTTGGTTTCCTTCCATCATCCAGATAAGTCTGGCTCAGATGTTTTGGTTTGGCAGGAACCTCTCTATGATGCCATTCCAGGCAATATGCAGTTAATTTTGGAAAGCGATGATGTGCGTACTAAGAAGATTATCATTCCAAACAAGGCGACTTATGAACGTGCTTTAGAGTTGACTGACGAGAAATACCATGATCAGTTTGTGCACTTGGGTTACCATTATCAGTTCAAACGTGATAATTTCCTAAGACGAGATGCCTTAATCTTGACCAATTCAGATCAGATTGAGCAAGTGGAAGCAATCGTAGAAGCCTTGCCTGATGTCACTTTCCGTATCGCAGCAGTGACAGAGATGTCTTCTAAACTCTTAGACATGCTCCGCTATCCTAATGTGGTACTTTACCAGAACGCTAGTCCGCAGAAGATTCAGGAGCTATATCAATTGTCGGATATTTACTTGGATATAAACCACAGTAATGAGTTGCTACAGGCAGTGCGTCAGGCCTTTGAGCACAATATGTTGATTCTTGGATTTAATCAGACAGTGCACAATAGACTTTATATCGCTCCAGAACATCTATTTGAAAGTAGTGAAGTTTCGGCTTTGGTTGAGACCATTAAATTGGCCCTTTCAGATGTTGATCAAATGAATCAGGCACTTGGCAAACAAGGCCAACATGCCAACTATGTTGACTTGGTGCGATATCAGGAAACCATGCAAACTGTTTTAGGAGGCTAATATGTCAGAGGAAGATTTATTTTACAAAGACGTTGAAGGTCGCATGGAAGAGTTGAAACAAAAACCCATCAAGAAGGAAAAAGAAACCCGAGGGGAAAAGATTAGTAAGACTTTTTCACTCTTACTGGGTTTGATGATTCTGATTGGTTTGCTCTTTACTTTGTTGGGAATTTTGAGGTAGATATATGATTGAAATACTAATTGTTTTAGCTATTATCCTCTCTCTTGCTTTGATTGTATTGGTAACTATACAACCCCGTCAAAATCAACTATTTTCCATGGATGCCACCAGTAATATTGGTAAACCAAGCTACTGGCAGAGCAATACTTTGGTAAAGGTTCTCACTTTATTGGTAAGTTTGGCCTTATTCGTTTTACTATTAACCTTTATGGTGATAACTTACAAATAAAAGAAAACTTCAGATATTCACCTTTTGTGATTGGTCTGAAGTTTTCTTTTTTACTGTCCATATTTTTGGTAAAAGTCAACTTTTACTTGTATGAAGGTTTTGGCTTCACGTAGGAGTTGAAGAAGGGTGGCGCGAGTTTCAAATTCGTCTCTTGTTTTGGGCAGACTGCGGTTGCGAAAGACTTCCAGATAGCGTTCAATTTCATCTAGTAAATCAGAAGCAGGATTGGTCTGGCTCAGTTGACCTGCAATTTTTGAAAAGAGCTGCGCTAAAATGAGGCTTTCACTGGCAGCTAGGTGACAGGTGTTGATTTGCTGGGCCATATTTCGCAGGATATGACTTTGTCGCTGTCTCATCTCAAAGTAGTGGATATGGTAGTCGGTCTGATGAAAGAGGTGGTCAGAGTGATCTAAATAGACCAGTTTGAGTGCTTCTTCCAAAAGGGTGTCCAATTCTTCCACCAGCTGTGCTCGGTTGCGTCCATCTCCTCTGGATAAATAATATTTGAAGCGCTGGAGAATATCTTTTAACTTTTCTTCTACCAATGTGTGGTAGTGATGAATCTCCTCTTCTCGTGAAGGCATGTAGAGATTGACCAGTAGGGCAAATCCTGTACCGATTGCAAAGAGAAGGAGTTCATTGACTAGAAGGTCTGGAGAGGTTGACTCTTGCACCAAGAGATGGCTAACCAAAACGCTACTTGGTGTGATGCCAATTTCCCAGCCCATCTTGTAGGCTAGGGGAACATAAAGAGCCAGATAGAGGCCAAGGCTCCAGATATGAAATCCGCTCAAGTGAAAAGCCAAAACCCCGATAACCAGAGCCAGAAGCATGGAAAAGAGCCGATTGCGGGCCAGTTTTAAGGTACTTCTACGCGTATCAGATAGGCTCAAGAGGGCGATGATTCCAGCCGAGACAGCTGAGGAGAGATTGAGAAAATAAGCAAGAAGGCAGGCAAGACAGGTAGCTAAGATGAGCTTGGCCGTACGTTGGCTAATAGACATAAGGATTTCCTAATAAGTTAGAATAAAAGCGTAAAAGACAAGACCTGAGCAGGCTTGTCTTTATGCCTTATTTTTTACGAGCTGCTGCGTATTCGGCAACGGCGGTAAAGAGGACGTCTGTAGAAGAGTTGAGGGCCGTTTCACATGAGTCTTGGATGACCCCAATCACAAAACCAACTCCGACAACTTGCATGGCAATATCGTTAGAAATACCGAAAAGGCTACAAGCAACTGGGATAAGAAGGAGGGAACCTCCCGCAATACCAGAAGCACCACAGGCTGAGATAGCTGCCACTACACTGAGGACAAAGGCTGTCGCAAAGTCAACAGGGATTCCAAGAGTGTTAACTGCAGCAAGGGTTAAAACGTTAATAGTAATCGCTGCCCCTGCCATGTTGATAGTAGAACCAAGTGGGATAGAAACAGAATAGGTATCTGGATCCAGTCCAAGGTCGTGGCAAAGTTTCATGTTGACAGGGATGTTAGCCGCAGAACTACGAGTGAAGAAGGCTGTCACACCACTGACACGCAAACATTTCCAAACGAGGGGATAAGGATTTCTCTTCATAAAGAGAAAGGCAATCAGTGGATTGACAACCAGAGCGACAAAGAACATGGTTGTCACCAAGAGGGCAAGCAAGATTCCGTAGTTAGCTAGGCTTCCGATTCCCTTATCAGAGATGGTTTTGAAGACAAGACCAAGGATACCAAATGGAGCTAGGTTAATGATCCATTCGACAATCTTAGAAGTCACATCAGCCATGGTTTTCAGCAATTCTTTACTATTTTTGCTGGCTTCTCTCATGGCAATCCCGAAAACAACTGCCCAAGATAGGATGCCGATGTAGTTAGCAGTAATGAGGGCATTAACTGGATTGTCAACCAATTTGAGCAAGAGGTTGCTGAGGACTTGTCCAATCCCATCTGGTGGAGCAATATCGGTATTAGCACTATTTAGGGTAATTTCAACAGGTACGATGAAACTTGCTAGTACAGCGATAAGGGCAGCAGCGAAGGTTCCCACCAAGTAAAGGAAGATAACGGTTTTCATATTGCTATCTTGTCCCTTTTGATGTTGGGAAAGGGCATTGGCAACGAGGGCAAAGACCAGAATCGGTGCGATGGCTTTAAGGCCACCAACAAAGAGATCTCCGAGCAGGCCAATTCCTGAAATGTTAGGAAATGTCAGTCCTAGGGTTCCTCCAATAAGCATACCAATCAAGATACGTTTGATTAGGCTTGCCTTATTCCAAGCATGAATAAATTTTTTCATAACAATCTCCTTTGTTGTGTAATGTTTATGATTATAGTATAAATATGAACTAAAATCAAGAATTTTCTGTCTATTTTTGAAATTATTTTTGAATATTTATGGAGAATGACACTTTATGAAAGTATGGTATAATAAATGAAAGGAGTTTTATATGCAAAAATTTATTCAAGCTTATATTGAAAAGTTAGATGTGACAACCATTATCGAGAATATTCTCACCAAGGTCATTTCTCTTTTACTGCTTTTGATTGTATTTTATATTGCTAAAAAAATGCTTCATACCATGGTGCAGAGAATTGTCAAACCTTCTCTAAAAATGTCTCGTCATGATGTCGGGCGCCAAAAGACTATTTCGCGTTTACTAGAAAATGTGTTTAATTATACGCTATATTTCTTTTTACTCTACTGCATTTTGTCGATTTTAGGTTTGCCAGTTTCTAGTTTGCTTGCTGGAGCTGGTATTGCTGGGGTGGCGATTGGGATGGGAGCCCAAGGCTTTCTATCTGATGTCATCAATGGTTTTTTCATCCTCTTTGAACATCAACTGGATGTGGGAGATGAGGTCGTTCTGACAAATGGCCCCATTACTGTATCAGGCAAGGTGGTTAGTGTCGGTATTCGTACGACCCAGCTTCGTAGCGAGGAGCAAGCCCTTCACTTTGTCCCTAACCGAAATATCACGGTTGTTAGCAATTTCTCACGCACAGACTAGACCTGTTATTTTAAGTAATTTATGGTACAATAGAAAGAGTTTAATAAAGGAGAGAAGATGTTTTTAGAAAAACAGTTGGGCAATGGTTGTACCTGGATTAACCTAGATTTGGACAAGTTGAAAAAACTAGAAGACCTTTCTGACATCTATGGATTGGACAAGGAAACCATTGAGTATGCTCTGGATAGAAATGAACGAGCTCATATGGATTATAACCGTGAAACGGAGACGGTAACCTTTATTTATAATGTTCTTGATTTAGAAAAAGACAAAGAATATTATGAAGCGATTCCGATGACCTTTATCGTCGAAAGACAACGAATGATTACCATCAGCAACCATAAGAATGCTTATGTCATTGATCAGATGTCAGCTTATCTGGATAGCCATGAGTCGCTTTCTATTTACAAGTTTCTCTTTGCTGGTTTAGAGATTATCAGTAACGCTTATTATCCTGTCATTGAAGAGATGGATAAAAGTAAGGACGAGGTCAATGGGCTCTTGCGCCAGCGGACGACTAAGAAAAACCTCTTTGCCCTTTCCGACTTGGAAACTGGTATGGTTTATCTAACGGCAGCTGCAAAACAAAATCGCATG
Organism: uncultured Streptococcus sp.; assembly: GCA_963527735.1. Taxonomy (GTDB): domain Bacteria; phylum Bacillota; class Bacilli; order Lactobacillales; family Streptococcaceae; genus Streptococcus. The sequence continues at coordinate 3,273 of CAURTM010000013.1, read as the reverse complement.
TTGCTGGAGCATATTCAAGGGCATGCCCTCTATCGCAGTTTTAACGAGATTGAGAGAGAACAGTTTGATGATGCCATGATTGAGGCTCATCAGCTGGTATCCATGACAGACTTGATTTCTCAAGTCCTCCAACAACTATCAGCATCTTACAACAACATCCTAAACAATAATCTGAATGATAATTTGACAACCTTGACTATCATTTCAGTCTTGCTGGCTGTTTTGGCAGTAGTGACAGGCTTTTTCGGAATGAATGTTCCTCTACCATTTACAGAAGAGCCAAATGCTTGGATTTATATCTTAATGACTAGCTTGATTTTATGGGTGGCCTTATCTCAATGGCTGAAGAAAATTACTAGAAAATAAAAGAAAAGGAGCCAAAATGGCGATTGAAAACTATATGCCAGATTTTGCTGTGGAAGCAGTCTATGATCTGACAGTCCCAAGCCTGCAGGCGCAGGGAATCAAGGCTGTTTTGGTCGATTTGGACAATACCCTCATTGCTTGGAACAACCCTGACGGGACGCCAGAGATGAAGCAATGGCTACATGATCTTCGGGACGCGGGCATTCGCATCATTGTGGTATCAAATAACACTAAAAAACGCGTCCAACGAGCAGTTGAGAAATTTGGGATTGATTACGTTTATTGGGCTCTGAAGCCCTTCACATTTGGAATTGATCGTGCCATGAAGGAATTCCACTATGAGAAAAGTGAAGTGGTCATGGTTGGCGACCAGCTCATGACAGATATTCGAGCAGCCCACCGTGCTGGCATTCGCTCGATTTTAGTCAAACCCTTGGTCCAACATGACTCGATCAAAACGCAGATTAACCGAGCTCGTGAGCGCCGTGTCATGCGAAAAATCACTGAAAAGTACGGACCGATTACATATAAAAAAGGAATTTAACTATGGAAGAAATTCTCTGTATTGGTTGTGGAGCAACCATTCAGACGACAGACAAGGCTGGTCTTGGTTTTACTCCCCAGTCGGCACTTGAAAAAGGTTTGGAGACTGGCGAAGTCTATTGCCAACGCTGTTTCCGTCTCCGCCACTACAATGAAATCACGGATGTCCAGTTGACGGACGATGATTTCCTCAAGCTCTTGCACGAGGTGGGAGACAGTGATGCCTTAGTGGTCAATGTCATTGATATCTTTGATTTTAATGGCTCTGTCATTCCAGGCTTGCCACGCTTTGTATCGGGCAATGATGTCCTCTTGGTGGGAAATAAAAAAGATATCTTGCCCAAGTCAGTTAAACCGGGCAAGATTAGCCAGTGGCTCATGGAGCGTGCCCACGAAGAAGGTCTTCGTCCAGTCGATGTCGTCCTAACTTCGGCACAAAATAAAAATGCCATTAAGGAAGTCATTGACAAGATTGAACACTACCGTAAGGGCCGCGATGTCTATGTGGTCGGTGTAACCAACGTTGGAAAATCAACTCTTATCAATGCTATTATCCAAGAAATCACGGGTGACCAGAATGTCATCACGACTTCGCGCTTCCCAGGGACAACCTTGGATAAGATTGAGATTCCGCTTGACGACGGATCTTATATTTACGATACGCCGGGAATCATCCACCGTCACCAGATGGCCCACTACTTGACGGCCAAAAACCTCAAGTATGTCAGCCCTAAAAAGGAAATCAAACCTAAAACCTATCAGCTCAATCCTGAACAAACCCTGTTTTTAGGAGGTCTCGGACGTTTTGACTTCATTGCGGGTGAGAAGCAAGGTTTCACTGCCTTCTTTGACAATGAACTCAAACTCCATCGTACCAAGCTAGAAGGAGCTAGTGCTTTCTACGATAAGCATCTCGGAACACTTTTGACACCACCAAATAGCAAGGAAAAAGAAGATTTCCCAAGGCTAGTCCAGCATGTATTTAACATTAAGGAAAAGACAGATTTAGTCATCTCTGGACTCGGCTGGATCCGCGTAACAGGTACAGCCAAAGTCGCCGTCTGGGCACCAGAAGGCGTCGCAGTCGTCACACGAAAAGCCATTATTTAAACCAAAATCGCTGAGCGAACAAAGTGAGCTCATATATCGATAGTTATTGCCGTGGTGTGATTGCCAATCTGTAGATTGGCAAGGGGCGCAATTGAGATCAAGGCTCAATTGTGAGGTCAGGAAATCCATTTTTCAAAGATGAGATCTTTGGAAAATTAGTTCCGACCGTCCCTCACCACCTAAAATAACTATCAAAAAACAAGGAAGAAAATTATGTCATTAACATCAAAACAACGTGCCTTCCTCAACAGCCAGGCACACACCCTCAAACCCATCATCCAAATCGGAAAAAATGGACTGAACGACCAAATCAAAACCAGCGTCCGTCAAGCTCTTGATGCCCGTGAATTGATCAAGGTAACTCTTTTGCAAAACACCGATGAAAATATCCACGAAGTAGCTGAAATTTTGGAAGAAGAAATTGGTGTGGACACAGTCCAAAAAATCGGACGCATCTTGATTTTGTTTAAACAATCTAGCAAGAAAGAAAATCGCAAGATTTCTAAAAAAGTCAAAGAAATCTAAAAAACTACTCCAAATAACTGTTTTTACAGAGAAATAAAGGAGACTAGCCTATGGCAATCGAACTATTGACTCCCTTTACCAAGGTAGAGTTGGAGCCAGAAATCAAGGAGAAAAAACGCAAGCAAGTCGGGATTTTAGGGGGGAATTTTAACCCTGTTCACAATGCCCATCTGATCGTTGCGGATCAAGTACGCCAACAGTTGGGATTGGATCAGGTTCTGCTTATGCCTGAATACCAACCTCCTCATGTAGATAAAAAAGAAACCATCCCTGAACACCATCGTCTCAAGATGCTTGAATTGGCGATTGAGGGGATTGAAGGTCTGGACATTGAAACTATTGAGTTGGAGCGCAAGGGCATTTCCTATACCTACGACACCATGAAAATCTTGACAGAGCAACATCCTGACACGGATTACTACTTCATTATCGGGGCAGATATGGTGGACTATCTGCCTAAGTGGTACCGAATTGATGAACTGGTAGATATGGTTCAGTTTGTGGGAGTTCAGCGCCCACGCTACAAGGCAGGGACTTCCTATCCAGTTATCTGGGTGGATGTGCCTCTCATGGATATCTCGTCCAGCATGGTGCGTGACTTCCTTGCCCAAGGTCGGAAACCCAACTTTCTCCTGCCTCAGCCTGTACTAGACTACATCGAGAAGGAGGGGCTTTACTGATGGCCTATCAAGACTATATCAACTGCTCTCGTGAGGCTTTGTTGGAAAA